>JACPVY010000433.1 GCA_016197345.1 Burkholderiales bacterium | reverse complement strand
TAGCCGCTTTCGCCGACTTTGCGCGCGATGCGGCCTAGATCGCTCGCTTTTTTATAAGCGTCAATCGCTTCGCGGATATCGACTAAAGACTGGCGCAATTGCCGCTCTTTTTCGCGCTGGGCATTGATTTGTGCCAGTGGCAGGGCGACCGAGGCTAATACCGCGAGCACCGCGAGTGTGACCATTAACTCGATAAAGCTAAAGCCATACTCGCGCTGCCCATCGCGCGCCTCGCCGCCACGCCTCATTTCTTATCTGGCCCTGCAGGGCTAGGTTTGCGGCCCGGTTTGAGTGGTGCCTCTTGCGGTGCGCTGGGCTTTTCCACTTCTGGCGTCGTATTTGATGCTTGCGGTGTCGGTGGAATGCCTGCTGGCATGCTATCAATTGGCATAGGCGGTTGTTGATTGCTATCGTCATCCGAGCCTCCCACCATAGGCGAGCGGCGTGGTGCCATCATTGGCATTGCGCCTGAGCTATCATTTCTGCCGCTGCCCGCATCGCTACTACCACCGCTAAAGCTTGGGGTTTGTCCCACCCGATTTTCACTGCCAGATGGAAACTCCGCTTCGCTCAAATCGGGGCGACGGATAGCACGAATCAAATGTGGCGTGATGGAGAGCACGATTTCGCTTCTATCCTTGGTGTCGTTGGAAGAGCCAAAAATGCGATTGAGCACGGGCAATTCACCAATGCCCGGCACTTTATTGGCGGTGCTACGTTCTTCATCGCTAATTAAGCCCGCCAAAATCTGGGTTTCCCCATCGCGCAAACGCAGCACCGTGGTCGCATTGCGGGTGCCGATTTGATACGCTTGGGTGCCGGATTTACTCGTCACTTCTTTCACCAGATTCGACACTTCTAGCGTCATCTTGATCGAGACCTCGTCATCCAAATAAATATTAGGCTCGACATCGAGTTTGATGCCGACATCGACATAGCTGACCGAATCGGCGACAAAGCCGGTTGACGTTGAGGTGGTGGTGATGACAGGCACGCGATCACCGATCATGAACTTGGCTTTTTCTTTGTTTTTGACGCGTATCCGTGGGTTAGCCAGAATATTGCTATCAGAATCCTCTTTACGTGCATTGATCGTGGTTTTACCCAAATCCAGATTGATATTGCCGCGGTTGATATTGCGCAAGTCTTCTAGCAGGAGTTGGTTGGTCGTACCTGTCCCTTTATTGATGCCAGCGAGCGAAAGCGAAGCCGATTCCGGCCAACGCACGCCTAGTTCCATCAAGCGTGAACGCTTCACTTCCAACACTTCCACTTCCAACATCACTTCGGGGTCGCTCAAATCTTGCACCGCGATAATGCGTTCGGCCATGCGTAGCATTTCCGGCGTGTCGCGCATGATGATCAAGCCTAAGCGTTCGTCGGTGACGATATCGCGTGCTTTCAACAAGGTTTTGATGGTGTAGGCGACCGTTTTCACATCGCCATTGGCGAGGAAGAAAGTGCGCACGTTCAATTGTTGATAGTCTTTGATTTTTTGCGGGCTATTCGGATAGACCATGATCGAATTGTCATTCATCACCGCCATTTCCAATTGATTCGTCGCTAGTAACATGCGCACGGCCTCTTCGATTGAGGTTTGGCGCACTAAAATCGTGGTACGTAAATCGGGACGCACTTCTTTGTCAAAATAAAAATTCAAACCCGATTGACGCGACACCACATCGAATACCGAACGCAAGGGTGCGTCCCTAAATTCGAGCGTAATCAGTTTGCGGAAGCTCTGCGCCAGCTTGCCATCGTTATTGCCTTGCGTATCGCGAATTTGGCTGCGCAATTGCAGCGCTTGTTTTTGTTTGGGATTTTCGTTCAGCACGGTGCGCACAATTTCCAGCGCATCGAGCGCCGCATTCTTACCACCTTTTTTCCAAATTGCTTGTGCCTGCTCCATTTGCTTTTGATGTCGGCGTTCCAATTTCACCGAATCTAAGCCACTTTGCGCCGCGATATTGTTTTCTTCTAGCGTCAATACTTGGCTGTAATATTGCTCCGCTTGCGCCACCTGTTGTTGCGCTAGCGCGCGGTCGCCTTGACTCAATAAGCGTTGAATCATGGTCATTTTTTGCTGCGAATATGCGGCTTTATATTCAGCGTTGCGCGGCTCTTTTTGCAATGCAGCTTCTAGCTTAGCTAGGCCAGATTCAACCTTTCCTTGCGAGATCAGTTGTTTGCCTTCGCGAAAATCTTGGGTGCCAGCGGCACAACCAAGCAAGCTGCCAACGATGCTATAGCTGCACAATTGCAGCGTGAGCATGGCAATCCGGGCGTGGCGGCGTGAAAAGACGACGTTCAATTGATTTCCCCTACGGCGATAGTTTGTACTTCTTTTAGCGGCAAATAGATAAAGCGTAATTGGCCATGTTGCGCGCTGTCGAATTTATATTGGTCAATCTGGGCGCCGACTTCGACGTTCAGGCTGCGTTCGCGATATTGCAAAAAATAATGCACTTTGCCATCTTCGATCCAGCGCCCCAGATATTGGAATGGCAACGGCGGCGCGCTCGGTGGTGGCGGAGGCGGTGGTTTGGTTGCTTTGGGCGGTGGTGGTGGCGGCGGCGGTTGCCAATTCGTGTTGGCAAATAAATTGCCGCCCCAGCTTGCACTCAGCACAGTAGGGGCGCTGGTTGCCGTGCTGTTTTGCTCTGGTTGATTCTTTTTCCCTTTAGCCTGCGCTAGCTTGGATTCGTCTTGTATGCCTTTGTCGCCATTCGCGTCATCAAAATGACGTGGAATGATTTGCAATGAGTTTGCGCCCAGAACGGCGCTCGCGCTAGCGCGGCTATTCGCTGTAGCAGTGAGCGTAGCACTGGCCACCGCGCTGGCGCTGGCATTGCTAGGACTGCCGGCAGCACTGCTAGCACTGTTGCCGGGTTTGACTGGCGCGACCACATCGTCGGCTTCTTCTTTCGGCGCAAAAATAGCGGCGGCGATAGTCGCGGCCAAAGCGAGTGCCAGTACTGGCTTATTCATGGCCCGCTCCTTTGTTCGTCTTAGCGCGCTTCGCTTGCACAAATAACACCAATTGCAAGCGCGCTTCTACCTCGCTACTGTCGATGGCGGCGCGCTTGAGCTGCATGCTTTCGAGCGCCAAGCTGGGCATTTCTTGCATCGTGCTTTGTAAAAAGCTGAGAATTTTGGGATATTCCGCCTTCACCGGCAACACGATTTGATAGCGCAGCATCGCGGTATTGGCTTGTGGCAGAGCTTTGTAATCGGCTTGGCTGAGCTGCAAACCATTTTTGTCCGCGCTTGCTAACAGACGTTTGATTTGATCCGGCAGCGCATCGTGGCTCGGCAGGCTGGCATAAAACTGCGTTAATTGACGTG
>JACPVY010000430.1 GCA_016197345.1 Burkholderiales bacterium | reverse complement strand
GATCGTCACCTGCTATGCAGAGCCACGATCCATGACCTAAGGCAACCTACGAACGCTTCGAACGTTTCTCCACCGCCTAAGCTATGCGCTCGAAAATTGCCGACCTACTCGATGAAATCGAGTTATTTCAAGATTTTACCTACACCGAACTAGAAATCATCAGCCGCTATCTGCGGCTAGAAGAAGCCGATGCCCAAGCCACTATTTTTAAAGAAGGCGAGCGTGGCAATTACATGGTGATTTTATTAACTGGCCGCATCGGGATTTATAAAGGTGGCGTGCGCCATTTGCAATTATTGTCACAAGAGGGACGCGGCCGCATTGTCGGCGAAATGTCATTACTCGATCATGAATTGCGCTCCGCGACTTGTATTGCAGAACTGGATTGCGAGTTTTTGACGATGACGCAAGATAGCCTTAAAAAGCTAGCGCTCGAACAACCGGCTGTTGCCTATCACTTTATGCTGCACCTTGCGCGCTTCCTCTCGAAACGCTTGCGCCGTGTCTCAGGCATGATGGCAGATTTTATGAGTGCACAAGAAGAGCAGGATGAAGCGGACGAAGAAGAAAGCGAAGAGAGCGACGAATAAAGCATCATCTGATTTGCTGCAAAATCCTCTTTTATTGCTGTCCGGAATAACGCCACACTTTGCCGAAAAATATGTAAAAAAGTATGCGATTGTCATGCATCAGAAACAAATCGCTGATAAGATCAAACTCATCTGCAATACATGCAACTGATATGCTTGATTGTAGTGGGGTGCACCCGAGTTAATCTCGCGTGCACCATTTTCATTTCTGGGGCGGTATTTTAATGCCGTCACCAATAACTGCAACGCGGCAATTATTTACTGTGCGTGCGCGCTTTTAAAATCCATTTCTCAAGGCTTACGCGACTCGTTTGCCGCATCATCTTGATTGAGCTGATTCATCCGTTCCCGATTCAGCGCAGCATCCCCGCCTTGTGTCGGATTTGTCGCATTCAATTCACGTCGATTATCTTCTATCGATTTTTGATTTCCTTGGCCAACGGTTTTTGCCCCTGGCGGCGGCAAATTTGCAATGCCAAAACGCCAACGCTGATAGTTTTCACTGTCTTCAAAGCCCTGCCAAATGGGATCGAAATTACCGACTTTAATCGGCTTCCCCGTTGCCAAGCTATACACGGCAATCACACCATTACCTTCGACTGGCTGCACGAT
>JACPVY010000429.1 GCA_016197345.1 Burkholderiales bacterium | reverse complement strand
GGCGATTCTGTCGACCAGTTCCTACCGCGAAGAAGCGGGCACCAAGCAGGGCGGTTTGGATATCGGCAAATACATCACGATGACCAAAGGCTCGTTGTCGGGACGGGTGTTGTTGGTCGATGATTTGGTCGATTCAGGCGTTACGCTAGAGCGCGTGCAACACCATTTGAAAGAGCATTATCCAGCGGTGACAGAAGTGAAATCGGCCGTGATTTGGTGCAAAGCTTGCTCGTCGGTGCGTCCCGATTATTATCTGGATTACCTCGACTCCAATCCTTGGATTCATCAACCATTTGAAGAATACGATGGCTTGCGTCCGCATCAATTAGCGGCGTGGTTGAAAAAAGGCGAAGCGCATCAGAATTGATGTGGGCACAAAGTTTGGTAATTTTGCAGCCAAACTCCTCTCGCCCCTCGTGGGAGAGAGGCAGGGAGAGAGTGGGCGGTTGAACATTAACAGCATAATTAAAAGGAAAAAGGATTTTATTTAAATAAAATTGCCTTTAATGCCGAAAATTCGCTGTGTAGTTGCAACCACCACCTCTCCCTAGCCCTCTCCCACAAGGGAAGAGGGGACATACCTTGCGCTCACCATACCCTTGTTCGACCTCTTATTTAAGGCAGCGTAATCGCAAATCCCGCCAGCACTTCACTGAACATATCGCGTCGGCCAGCGACAAATGAAAATTGGGTGTTCACAAACAAATTGAAGATTTTGCGGTTGCTGACATAGCCGACATAGCCGAAAAAGGTCTTGCCGCGTTGTGTCCCTTCATACGAGACTTCAAAAGCGTGTCCCGAAGAATGGGGTTTCACCACTTCGTAGCGGTATTCCATATCGGCTTCATTGAAGTCAGCCTGGGCTTGTTTGATTGCATCGATATGCGCTTGTTTGCGCGACGCTAGCACTTGCTTCGCCACTTCTTCTAATTTCTCGTTTGGAATTGCATAGGCATCCATCGAGACCAAGAGCTGCGGCAAAGGCGCGGCGCGCACGCCCATCATGCGTAATAGCGCTGGCCGCACCAGCATATAAAAGCTAATCATCAACGCGACCGGGTTGCCGGGTAAGCCAAATAGCGTAGCCTGCTTAGCACCGCTTTGCAGATGACCAAAGGCGAACGGGCGGCCGGGACGCATTAGCAATTGCCAAAAATGGACGTCGCCCAATTCTTGCATCATGCGCCGCGTGAAATCTGCATCGCCACCCGCCATGCCACCCGAAGTTAGTACGACATCAGCTTCCTTTGCTGCTTGCAAGAGCGCGGCGCGGATAGCGTCGGGTTGATCTTGCACGATGCCGAGATCGACAGTTTCGCAACCTAAACGCGTTAATAAAGCCTGCATGCTATAGCGATTGCTGTCATACAGCATGCCTGCTGCTGGCGCATTCCCTAGGGCTTGCAATTCATCGCCCGTCGAGAAAAATGCAACTTTCAAACGGCGATAGACCTCGATTTCAGCGATGCCAAGCGAGGCGAGCATACCGATTTGCGCCGCCTGCAACAGCGTGCCATCGCTCATCGCTAATTCCCCCTGCGCTAAGTCTTCCCCACGGCGCCGGCAATTCGCACCGGATTTGACGCTACCTGCCGCTAACACGATTTCGCTCGTGCTGATGCTGGCCACTTTTTCGTGCGGGATGACGCAATCGCAGTCGGGTGGAATCACCGCGCCTGTCATGATGCGGATGCATTGCCCCGCCGCGATGGGGGCCAGAAATGGATG
>JACPVY010000428.1 GCA_016197345.1 Burkholderiales bacterium | reverse complement strand
ATGACCAGCGTGTCGTCGCTAGCTCATCAACATGGCGCATTGATGATTTGGGATGTTGCCCATTCTGCTGGCGCCGTACCGCTCGACTTACACAATAGCGGGGCCGATATGGCCGTTGGTTGCACTTATAAGTATTTGAATGGCGGCCCTGGCGCACCAGCCTTCGCCTGGGTGCATAACACGCACCTGCCGAGTTTTCAACAGCCGCTGACTGGCTGGTGGGGTCATACCAGCCCTTTTCAGATGTCGCCAGACTTCCTGCCCGCGCGAGGCATAGGACGTGTGCTATGCGGTACCCAGCCGATTATTTCGATGGGTTTGATTGAATGTGGCTTAGATATTTTTGCACGCACCGATATGCAAGCGATACGCAGCAAATCGCTAGCGTTATCTGATTTGTTTATTCAGCTCATAGAGCAAGAATGTGCAGGATTAGATTTGCACCTCATCACACCACTTGAGCACGCACATCGTGGTAGCCATCTCAGTTATGAACATCCACATGCTTATAGCGTTATGCAAGCTTTGATTGAACGCAAAGTGATAGGCGACTACCGTGATCCTGGCGTCATTCGTTTTGGTTTGACACCGCTCTAAACACGATATGTCGATGTGTGGGATGCCATCGCCATCTTGAAAGATATTCTTAGTACGCGTAGCTATGATGTTGATGCACAACCAACTGCCGTCACCTAAGCACAAATAAAAACGGCGGTAGCGAGATCGTCGCTACCGCCATGCTAACTGACAAGCAAACTCAAGTCGTTTATGCCGCCATTGCCAATAACATACCGTTGACGCGTTTAACGAAGTCAGCTGGATTGACCAAAGAACCGCCTTCGGCCAACATCGCTTGGTCAAATAAGATATGCGTCCAATCAGCAAATTTGCTGCCTGGTGCTGTATCTTCATATTTCAAGCGCTGTACCAGTGGATGATCTGGGTTGATTTCCAGAATCGGCTTGGATTCCGGCGCACTTTGGCCTGCGGCTTTTAGCATACGCACCAAATTGCCCGACATTTCATGTTCATCAGCCACCAAGCATGCTGGCGAATCGGTCAAACGGAAGGTGACGCGCACTTCTTTCGCCTTGTCTGCCAACACTTCTTTCATCTTTGCAACCAATTCCTTGTACGAGGTTTCGGTTTCTTCGTGCTCTTTCTTTTCAGCTTCGTCTTCTAGCTTGCCAAGATCGAGCCCACCTTTTGCCACAGAGACCAATTCCTTGCCTTCGAATTCGGTCAAGAAAGACAGCATCCATTCATCGACGCGATCCGTCATCAACAGCACTTCTACGCCTTTTTTGCGGAAAATTTCTAAGTGCGGGCTATTTTTTGCCGCCACATAGCTATCTGCCGTGACATAGTAAATTTTCTCTTGACCTTCTTTCATGCGAGCAACATAGTCTGCCAAGCCGACGTTTTGCGCATCATCGTCGTTATGCGTCGAAGCCAAACGCAACAATTTCGCCAAACGATCTTTATTCGCAGCATCTTCGCCGATGCCCTCTTTCAAGACTTGGCCGAACTCTTTCCAGAAGGTGGTGTACTTGTCTTTTTGCGCTTGATCTTCGCTGTTTGCCAATTCTTCTAGCATGCTCAGTACACGCTTGGTTGAGCCATCGCGAATGACTTTGACATCACGCGACTCTTGCAAAATCTCACGCGACACATTCAAAGGCAGATCGCTAGAATCGATCACCCCTTTGATGAAACGCAAATAGGTAGGCATCAATTGCTCGGCGTCATCCATGATGAACACGCGTTTGACATACAGCTTGATGCCACCGCGTTTATTGCGGTCCCACATGTCGAATGGGGCACGGCTAGGCACATATAACAGTTGCGTATATTCACTACGGCCTTCAACCCGATTATGGGTATGCGTCAATGGCGCTTGGAAATCATGCGAAACGTGTTTGTAGAATTCGTCGTATTGTTCAGGAGTGATGTCGGACTTATTACGCGCCCACAGTGCGCTGGCTTGGTTGATGGTTTCCAATTCATCTTTGAGTGCCATCTCTTTCTTTTCTTCATCCCACTCTTCTTTTTGCATTTTGATGGGCAAAGAGATATGATCAGAATACTTACGAATGATGGATTTAATTTTCCACCCAGACAACAACTCATCTTCACCTTCACGCAAATGCAAGGTGCGAAATCACTTCATCGCGGCTCATACCAATGCCGTTGTCGCTGATGGTGATGGTGCGCGCTTCCTTATCAAAGCTCACCTTGATTTGCAGTTCAGGATCGTTCCCAAACAAGGCGGCGTTATTGATTGCCTCAAAACGTAATTTGTCAGCCGCATCGGAAGCGTTGGAAATCAATTCGCGCAAGAAGATTTCCTTGTTGGAATACAAGGAATGTATCATTAATTGCAACAATTGTTTGACTTCAGCTTGAAATCCAAGGGTTTGCTTTTCTGCAACGGTCATTTTGTCCTCTTTGGAAGGCAGGATTGGTTAAAGAAAGAATATTCATGGCAAGCATTTGTCGATGCCGTCTGAATAGAGTGAGCCTGAATTGGGGACGGCTAAAGCGATTTCAAGCACGGTGACAAAAAAAAAGACACGCATTGAGTAGAACCTTGCGTCTTTTTTGAATTCCGCATGGAAATATTTCTGTACATCATGAAAATTGACCTAAACTATTCTTATGAATTGCATGTGTAAAGAGTGATTGATGCACTTGAAGAAAGACATTTTAACAATCCGTACCAAATTCATTTCCCCTTTTGGTGGAAAAACGCTACAGTGGCGAACCCGGATCTAAAGAACTTTCGAAGTGAACTGAATCTTGACAAAAAACGTGCAAAAAGGAATGGCCGTGTTTGATTTAATCAGAACCATGCTGTGCAAATGCTGCTTATATAGCACATGGCTAGCATTGTTTTTGTGTCAATCCGCCACCAGCCAAGCACTCAACATCCCGCACCTACAGCAGCCAATTAATAGCGCTGATGCCCGCCAATTAATGACGCAGGCAAAAATAGATTATTCCCAACAGCGCCCGGTATTTACCTTAGCCCAACTGGATGACAAACATAGCGCGGTCAGTGCTAATGCAAGTGCAAGCGCCTCGATTGCGGTCATCTATCCGAACGTTGGCGAACCATTTCGTAGCATTTTTACCAAGATTATTGAAGGCATCGAAGATAAAGCAAAAGTAAAGGTCAAAGCAATTCCAATTGAAAGCAATGTCGATGCGGCTGAGCTGAATGTACAACTCAAGCGCTATGGCACAAAAGTCGTCATTGCCCTAGGGCGACAAGGGATGCGCACAGCGGCGGGGTTGGATAGGGATATGACTATTGTAGTTGGCGGTGTTTTGACGGTACCAGAAAACGAGAGTCAACAATTGACGGGCTATAGCTTCACCCCCGATCCTGCTATTTTGTTTACGCGTTTGAAAACACTCTTACCTGAAAGCAAGCGCGTATTTGTTGTCTATGATCCGCAACACAATGAATCATTAATGAAATTGGCACGCGAAGAAGCCAAAAGCCACAATTTAGAATTGGTGGCGCAACCCGCACGAGATTTAGCAAGCGCCGCCAAGATTTATGAAACCATTTTCAGCACAATAGACAATAGACGCGATGCGGTCTGGCTACCCAATGACACCACCACTGTCGAAGAAAATACCATCTTGCCACTAGTACTCAAGCTTTCTTGGAATTCCAGCACGCCAATTTTTTCCAGTAATTTCCTGCACGTAAAAAAAGGCGCACTCTTCGCACTCTACCCAAACAATGTCGAACTCGGACGCACCCTCGCCCATTCCGCATTGGGTATTCTGGCGGGCGAAACCCGTAAGCGTGGCGTCGCCCCTTTACGCGAATTACATACCGCTGTCAATTTGCGCACCGCTAGCCGAATTGGGATCAATATCAGTTATCAGCAACAACGCACATTCGACTTCGTATTCCCTGAGCCTTGAGGTATAGTCTGCAACAATACAGAAAAATAGAGAGATAGTTGCAGGCCGCTATCTTTTACGTAGTTGAACGTATTTCCAATTGCCCAATCACGCGCTAGACTGCCAAGTTGATTGATACTCGACGCGTGCGATGTATGTACTAGCTGTTCTGCGCAGAAAACTAAGAAATGCAACGATGCCATAATCAATATGGCCTTGGCTAATGTATGACGGCAACAACAAATCTAGTCGCAATAGAAGTAATAGATGCATGCAGTATTTGGTGTATTGATGACGTCAACTGCAATACACCATGCAATGAATGTTTTTTTTGATCCGATTTGCAATTCGAATTGCACATTGGGTTGCATGGAAATACCGTAAAAACAAAAGATTTCACATCAGCAATAAATGTCTTTGCCCGTATGGCTAAGCCTGCAAAGAATGGCCTGCTGTTCTCTGGAGACAACACCTGATCATAATTGTTCCTTTCGTTACGCACTTTCGGCATACAAGGCTGGATAATCTTGCCAATTGCAAGCATGCTGGCAAAAGCAATACAAAAATCAGTTGTATAACCACTTTCCATACTTTCGGATAAAACGACAGAATAATGTTTCGAAACTTCTTGCGCCGTACAGGCTTTCGGCGCCAGCTCACTGTCATTATTTCGGCAGCAATTCTCGGGTTGGCACTGTTTTCTTCCTTGATGAACTCTTGGGAAGCGAGTCGGCGCATGCATGATTATTTTGTCAAGCAGGGCGTGCGCATCGCAGAAAATTTAGCCCGTCAAAGTACCCTTGCGCTACTCTTTCATTCCAGTGATAACGCTCGCGAAGGCGTGGACACCACCCTCTCCTTCCCCGATGTGATTCAAGTAGAAATTACTGGCACCACCCACAAACCGCTGCTCAATAGAGCCAAACAAGGTGCCAATTTGGCGCAAATGCCAAAGCAATTCGAAACCCAAACCCTCTCCACCGCCACCACAGAATTTGAGAACGATGAAATTTGGCGATTCGGCGCGCCAGTATATGAAGGCCAAGCTGAATCTTCACCATTTGAAGTGCAAGAAAGACAACCCCAGCTATTAGGCTATGTCCATGTCGTCATTAGCAAAAGCACACTCAATCGCTTAACGCTCTCGCTGTTACTCACCAATCTGGGTATCACCCTCTTCTTCGCTGTGTTGCTCTTAGCGGTGGTGCGTTTCTTGACTCGCCACGCGATCAACCCTTTGAATGCCTTGTCTGATCTAATGCGCCGCGCCGAACGCGGTGAATCGGGGATGCGCGCTGAACCGCTAGGCCCACGCGATTTGATCGAGATGGCGCTCGCGTTCAATAAAATGATGAATGTGTTGGAAGAGCGCGAAGAGGAATTGAAACAATCGCGCGACAAAGCGGTGAATATGGCGCTGATGAAGGCGCAATTTGCCGCCACCGTCAGCCACGAAGTACGCACGCCGTTGAATGGTGTGGTGGGTATGCTAGACATGCTCAAAGAAATGAATTTAAACAAGCGGCAACAAGAATGCGTCGAGGTCGCTTGGAGTTCATCGCGCACCTTGATCGACCTCATCAACAATATTCTCGACTTCTCCAAAATGGAAGCAGGCAAGCTCGAACTCGAAGAAATCGACTTCGATCTGCGCAAGCTAATGGAAGAAGTGATCGAACTGATCGCCAAGCAGGCACAGCAAAAAGGCTTGGAACTCGGCTATTTATTGCATCCCGATGTGCCAGAGCGCGTCAAAGGAGACTCTCTACGCTTACGGCAAATTTTGATTAACTTGATCGGCAATGCTGTCAAGTTCACAGAAAAAGGTGAAGTCGCAATCCGTATCGCTAGCTTCAAGGGGGAAGATGGCAATTCATTCTTGCGCTTTGAAGTGTCCGATACCGGTATTGGCATGAACCAAGATGCGGTACAACACGTATTTGAATCGTTTGCCCAAGCAGACCCCTCCACTACCCGCAAATATGGCGGTACTGGTCTCGGTTTAGCGATTTGTAAGCAGTTGGTCGGCTTATTGGGCGGTGAAATCGGGGTCGCTAGCCAAGTCGGCAAAGGCACCACTTTCTTCTTTTCGATCCGCTATAAACCAGGTGACACCAACCTGATCCCAGCCGAAGATCTCGCCTTAAAAGGGATACGTGTCTTGGTGGTCGATGAAAGTGAAATTGTCCGCAGCTTCCTCGAACAAAATCTCACACGTCACCATATGCAGTGCCATGCCGTACGTAATGGCATTGAGGCGGTCAGCGAATTACGCCGTGCTAAGCAGGATATGCATCAATATGGCTTGATCATCATGGATATCGGTGCGGTTGATGAAAATGGTATCGATTTGACCCGACGCATTCATGCCGACTACCCCGCTTCAAACTTGCGCATTTTGGTGCTAGATCGCTATAACACCCCATCTACCGTTGCCGCACCGGGCGTCGATGCGACCTTAGGTAAACCGTTGCGCTTAGACCGCTTGCTCGACGCCATTAAACAATTGTTGACGGTACAGGAAGTCAGTGAGAATGCACCTAGCGAACGGAGCGGCTCGGCACCAACGGGTACGGTGCTGAATAAAGAATTCCGCATCTTGGTCGCAGAAGACAATCGCACCAACCAAATGGTTGCAGCGGGCATGTTAGCGATGAATGGTTGTAAGTGTGAATTTGCCGCCAATGGCCGCGAGGCGATGGAAGCAGCACGCAATAACCGCTTTGATCTGATTTTGATGGATTGCAGCATGCCAGAAATGGATGGCTATGAAGCAACCGCCCATATCCGTAATTACGAAGAATCCGCTGGCCACCGCACGCCAATTGTGGCAATGACCGCCAATACCCAGCGCGGTGACGCTGAAAAGTGTCTGGCTGCGGGAATGGACGATTACCTTGCTAAGCCGATCACCTTAGTTGAGCTGCGCCAAAAACTAGAACTATGGCTACCACGCGGCGTACCAGACGAACGTAGTAGCAGTATTAATACAAACAATGATAGAACTAGCCAAGCGCTGGAAGCCAGCGACGCGAGCGCGCTCGATCATGTGATTTTTGACAAATTACGCGAAATCTTAGGCCCATCGTTAGAACAAGCGGTCAAACCTTTCCTCGAAGATACACCTGAATACCTTGACCAGTTAGAGCTCGCCGTCAAAGACGGCAACGCCGATAAAGCACGCGCTAGCGCCCATGCGATTAAAGGTAGCAGCGGCAATTTAGGGGCGGTCAATCTGGCTCAGATCGCCAAACAAGCCGAAGAAATGTCCTTGGATGGGCAAGTGGCAGAAATCGCTAGCCTACTGCCGCATATGCGTATCGCCTTTGATGCGGTGGCACGCGCCTTGAATGCCGAAGTATCGATTGATGACTTGCTAGTACCGCAGCAAGGCGAAGAGCTGGCGCAAGTGTTGGTGGTCGATGATGATCGCAGCACCCGTAGCGCGCTATACTATGAGGTACTAAAACTTTTATTTTTACTATATTTATCTTATATCGAATGTATTCATAGTAATTCGACC
>JACPVY010000423.1 GCA_016197345.1 Burkholderiales bacterium | reverse complement strand
GCTAGGCGTGGGTGTGGGGCTGGGTTTGCTGGCCGCTGGTTTGGCGGTGGCCGCAGCACTTTCTGGTGCATGGCTATCTGCCGCCAAAGCGGTGCCGACGCTGATCGTCAGCATTGCGCTGGTCACCAACGCAATGAACTTAACGAGCGGATTGAGCAGTGCAAAGTGGGTACGCATACTTGTCCAATGGAGGTGATAAGTTGGCGCGCGATTGCGCTGTACCTGCCAGTTTACGGCGCATTCGCGGCTAAACTTAAGGGGCGTTCGATTGCCTAGCGTAAAACAAAAAGGGACGCACTATGGCGTCCCTCGTTTTTGCGACTGAGTTGCCTTAGCGCCGCAACAGCTTACGCCCTACATTCCATAGCGCGCTAAGCGCCAGTGGCACGACAGCAGCGCCGACACCGATCACCACGATCAGCGATAAATTATCCCGTACCAAGGGAATGTTGCCAAAGGCGAAACCGCCGCCGACCAGCAAGACCACCCAAGTGATCGCACCGATGATGTTAAAGGTTTGAAAGCGGGCAAAACTCATGTCGGAAATGCCAGCAATGAAGGGGGCGAAGGTACGCACAACAGGAATGAAGCGCGACAAGATAATGGTTTTGCCACCATGTTTTTCGAAAAAGGCGTGGGTGCGTTCTAGCGCTGCTTTATTGATCCAGCGGTAATTGTGGGTGAAGACTTTATGACCTATCGCTTCGCCTATCCAATAATTGCAGGTATTGCCGGTAATCGCCGCAATAATCAGTAAGGCCATCAGCAGCCAGATATTCATCATACCGTTGGCGCAAAATGCGCCAGCGATGAACAGCAGGGAATCACCAGGGAGGAAAAATAAAACCACTAAGCCGGTTTCACAAAACACAATCGCGAATAGCACGGCATAGACTAACATCCCGTATTGCTTAACGACAATATCTAGCGTTTTATCGACATGCAAAAGCAAGTCGACTAATTGCATAAAATCCATAGTTATCCTTGTAGCAGGCTGTCGCTATGTGAATCAAGACCCACGCCTGCTGCTGCTTGTTATTGCGCCTGTGCGCCGTGTTAGCCGGGAATCGCCCGGCAGCCAATCAACCCCATCAAACCAAGCCAGAATTTACGCGTAGAAAGCTGACGCAGAAAGTTGAATTTCGCGCTACTTTCCGCTCCTTAAGGCCCAGTCGCAGAAGTGGGGGGCATCATACTATGAGTTCGCGTTGTTCGCTATTCAAGATGGCATAAGCTCGCTACAATTGGCGGCTTTGCTGGCGCACACAAGATGTGCCTAGCCCCGCCTTTTTTGAGTTGGAGTTGATGATGCGCCTTCGTTTGTTTGCTGCCTTGTTTTTGAGTTCGACACTGCTATCTAGCGTCGCTGTTGCTAAACCCGCTGCCCATAAACCAGCCAAAGCGAGCGCCCAAAAATCTACTAAAGCTGCTAAAGCGGCACCCCATAAGGGTAAGGCAAGCAAGGTTGTTGCCGCGCCGCGTGGTAAATCCAAGCCTATCCCTGTAGCACCTCCGGCGTGGATCAATGCGCCTTCCAAGTTGTCGATGAATGAAGTGCTAGCGGCCTCGCCTGCGAGCGATTGGCGTAGCGTTGATCCTGAAAACACGGTCTATGTGGAATTTCCACAAGGGCGGGTGGTGATTGAATTAGCGCCGAATTTCGCTCCTAAGCACACGGCCAATATCAAAGCCTTGGTGCGGGAAGGCTATTTTGATGGACTCGCCATCGTTCGTTCGCAAGACAATTACGTGGTGCAATGGGGTGACCCGGATGACAAAAATCCACGTCCAATGAAAAATGGCGTGCGTAGCATTGCCGAAGAATTCACTACCCCTATCCGCAAAGAGCTGGAATTCACGCCGATTCAAGACATCGACGGTTATGCGCCACAGGTAGGTTTTGCTTATGGCATGCCAGCGGCGCAAGACCCGAAAAGCGGCAAGGCGTGGATGGCGCATTGCTATGGCATGGTTGGTGCGGGGCGCGATATCGCCAGCGATAGCGGTAGCGGCGCGGAATTATATGTCGTCAATGGCCATGCACCGCGCCATTTAGATCGGAATGTGACCCTAGTCGGGCGTGTGTTGCAAGGTATGCCTTTGCTGTCTAGCTTGCCACGCGGTACGGGGCCGCTTGGCTTTTATGAAAAGCCAGAGCAAAACGTGCCTTTGAAAACGGCCAAAATGGCATCGGATGTGCCACCAGAAGAGCGCGTCAATTTGGAGGTAATCAAAACCAATAGCGCAACGTTCAAAGCGGCAGTAGCGGCGCTACGCAATCGTGGCGGCGACTGGTATAAAGTGCCTGCCGGGCATATCGAGTTATGCAATATTCCACTGATGGTGCGCGTGAAGAAGCCGTAAGCCTATTTGCCTAAGCCTGCGCCGCCTTGTCCTCGAGGCGGCGTAGTACGCGGAAGCAGAGCCAGATCGCGGTAATGCCGAAAAACACCACGCCCAAGCCCGAACCTGCAATCACCCCCATC
>JACPVY010000422.1 GCA_016197345.1 Burkholderiales bacterium | reverse complement strand
GGCTTGACGAAGCGCATGTTCGCCACCGTCAAATTCAACTCTTGCGCCGCCGCTAGCGCTGGGTGCAGCATGGTGCCAAAGGCGAGAATGGCGATATTTTGCCCTTGCCGACGAATTTCGCCCTTGCCGAGCGGGATTTCCGTCATTTTCTTTTCAATCACCGCACCACAACCCGCACCACGCGGATAGCGCACTGCTGCCGGGCCGGGATATTGATAGGCGGTGTATAGCATTTGGCGGCATTCGTTTTCATCCGACGCCGCCATCACCACCATATTCGGAATGCAGCGCAAATAAGCGATGTCGTAATTGCCGGCATGGGTCGCGCCATCTGCGCCGACTAAGCCAGCGCGATCCAGCGCAAACGTCACATCCAGATTTTGCAAGGCGACGTCATGGATCAATTGATCATAAGCGCGCTGCAAGAAGGTCGAATAAATCGCGACAACTGGCTTCAAGCCTTCCGTCGCTAAGCCGCCGGCAAAGGTGACGGAGTGCTGTTCAGCGATGCCGACATCGAAATAGCGTTCTGGGAACATTTGCTCAAAGCGCACCAAGCCCGAACCTTCGCGCATCGCTGGCGTAATGCCGACTAAGCGCTGGTCAATCGCCGCCATATCGCATAGCCAATCGCCAAACACTTGGGTGTAGGTGATTTTGCCCGCCGGGCCAGGTTTAATGCCTTCTGGCGGATGAAATTTGCCCGTGCCGTGATAGAGCACAGGGTCGGCTTCAGCCAACTTATAGCCTTGGCCTTTTTTCGTCACCACGTGCAAAAATTGCGGGCCTTTGAGCTGCTTCAAGTTTTGCAGAGTTGGGATCAGGGAATCGAGATCATGGCCATCAATCGGGCCAATGTAGTTAAAGCCAAATTCTTCAAACATCGTGGCGGGGACCACCATGCCTTTCGCGTGCTCTTCAAAGCGCTTAGCGATTTCTAGCATGCGGCCCGGCAACACCGATTTGCCGACATTTTTTGCTGCCGCGTAAAACTGGCCAGACATCAAGCGCGCCAGATAGCGATTCAAAGCGCCGACGGGCGGCGAAATCGACATATCGTTATCGTTCAATACCACCAGCAAATTCAAATCGTCATGCACGCCAGCATTATTCAACGCTTCAAACGCCATCCCGGCCGTCATCGAACCATCGCCAATCACGGCAATCGCATGCCGATTTTCGCCCTTGATGCGCGACGCTAGCGCCATCCCTAGCGCGGCAGAAATCGAGGTCGAGGAATGCGCAGTGCCGAAGGTATCGTATTCACTTTCGGTGCGACGCGGGAAACCGGAGATACCTTCGAATTGGCGCAGCGAATGCATTTGATCGCGCCGCCCCGTCAAAATCTTATGCGGATAGGTTTGATGACCGACATCCCACACAATGCGATCCACTGGCGTGTTGAACACATAGTGCAAGGCGATCGTCAATTCGACGGTGCCAAGATTAGACGACAGATGGCCGCCGGTTTTGGAGACAGAATCGAGCACAAAATTGCGCAATTCCGTGGCGACTTGCGGCAATTGCTGGCGATTTAAGCGGCGCAATTGCTCAGGTTCATTGATCGTATTCAGAATATCCATTTACGCTTTCCGTTGCACAACCAAATCCGCGAGTTCGCGCAAACGCTGTGCTTTTTCACCAAATGGCAAGAGTGCGGCGTGCGCATCTTGCTGTAATTGTTGTGCTAATGCCCGTGATGGCTCCAAGCCAAGGATGGAGACATAAGTTGGTTTGTTATTGTCGGCGTCCTTGCCCGCCGTCTTACCCAAGGTGGCCGAATCGGCCGTTGCGTCCAGCACATCATCGACTACTTGAAACGCTAAGCCAACCGCTCTAGCATAAGCTTGCAAGGCTTCACGCTCTGTTGCTTGCAATACATTGTTACCACAAAGTGCGCCCAGCATCACGGCGGCTTGCAAAATCGCGCCCGTTTTCAGGCGGTGCATTTGCTCCAATTCTTCTAGCGTCAAACTTTTGCCAACGCTAGCGAGATCAATCGCTTGCCCACCACACATGCCGACCGAGCCTGACGCATGCGCCAGCACTTGCACCCGCTCTAGCGCACGGGCGGGCTCTTGCCGCGCGCTCTCGCCTTGCGTCAAAATCAAAAATGCTTGTGCTTGCAAGGCGTCACCCACCAATAAAGCGCTGGCTTCATCGTATTTGACATGCACGGTTGGCTTACCACGGCGCAATTCGTCGTCATCC
>JACPVY010000421.1 GCA_016197345.1 Burkholderiales bacterium | reverse complement strand
CAGTTGTGGATCGAGTGCAATCGCACGGGCGCATGCGACGCGACGCGCCATCCCGCCCGAAACTTCTGCTGGCTTTAATTGCGCGGCATTCCGCAAACCAACCGCATGCAATTTCATCAGCACCAAATCGCGGATCATTTCTTCCGGCAAATCGGTATGTTCACGCAGTGGGAAAGCGACATTTTCAAAGACAGTTAAATCGGTGAAAAGCGCGCCGTGCTGGAACAACATGCCCATTTTGCGCCGCAATGCATACAGGGCTTTGGTATCGAGTTGATGCACATTCGCACCATCGACGGTAATAGAACCAGCTTGCGGAGTGAGTTGGCCGCCGATCAGGCGCAAAATCGTGGTTTTGCCCGACCCCGAACCGCCCATCACTGCCGCCCTTCGGGCTTGCCCCCCCCCCACCTACGTTTTTTTCCTTTCACCGCCCGCTAAGCAAGCACGGCGACAGACTGCTAAGGGGCCAGCACTTGCAATTGATTGATGACTTTTTCCACATCTTCAATCGAACGCACCAACTCTTCCACTTGTGCAATTTGCTCCGCTTTAGCGACGCAGCCTTTCAGCCACACCCAGCGGCGCTGGCCCTCAAGCCAAATACTTGTGTCATGAAAACGGCCATCGGCCAATATCGCTTTCTTGACACGCGGGATGATTTCTTGATCGTATAAATACGCATTCGGCAAGCGACAACGGCCTGCCTGATAACAACTAGTGCCACGCTCAACACGCGAATGCGCTTCAGCGCGCATTTGTGCTTGCGTGATAAGCGGCCCCGCTGGCTGCGGGCAAGCCGCTATCGCATTACTTGCTTGCAAGAAGGGATCGCCAAAATAATTGGCTCGCTGCTCCTCAGCGGCAAGCGCGCTAGAAGAGCAGGACAAACACAGATAAAGCGCTAACTGACTATGCAATCGCATCGGCCGAATTCGCAATCAGCCCCCGCTAAGCAGGGGCATCAACATGGCTTACTTGATGGAGGCAAATTTCTTTTCTAGCGTGGCGGTATCTAACATGCCAGGGGCGCGCGAACCATCGGTGAAGAAAATCGTTGGCGTACCAGAGATATGAAACTTACGACCCAATTCCGAAACTTTTTCGTTTGGCGAGGTGCAATTAGCTGGCGCAGTTGCCGCTTGCTTGCCATCTATCATCCAGTCATCCCATGCTTTCACACGGTCAGCGCTGCACCAGATATTTTTCGATTTGATGGCGGAATCTTCCGACAAGATGTTGTACATGAAGGTGTAGATGGTGACGTTATCCACTTCCTTCAGCGTCGTTTGACGGAATTTTTTGCAATAGCCGCAATTTGGATCTTCAAAAATCGCGATAGCGCGTTTGCCGTCACCTTTCACGACTTTCATTGCCAAATCAAATGGCAATTCAGCAAACTTAATTTTGTTGATTTCATCCAGACGGGCGCGGGTGTAGCTTTCGTAGGTTTTGGAATTGAGGATGTTGCCGGTAAACAGATATTCTGCTTTGCGGTCGGTATAGACAATGTCGTTGCCAATACGCACTTCAAACAACCCGGAATACGGTGTCAGCTTGACCGATTCAGCCTTCACACCTTCACCCAAACGTGGCTCGACCAATTTTCTAACTTCTTGCTCGACTGCAGTTTCGCTGCTAGTGGTGGTCGCCGCAACTGGTGCCGCTGCTTTCTTTTTTTCTGCTTGCGCATATGCACCTGCCGCCATCAGCGCCAATACACCCAGAACCAATACCTTATGCTTTTTCATGCTTTCTCCAATTGATTGCAAAGTCATTTCTGTTTTTCATTTCCGTAGAAGCGCCAATGTCAGCATTTCATTTCCCCAAAGCATGGGAAATTAAACGCCGCTTTAAGACAGGCAGTTTATCTAACAAGTTCAATCCGATATTACGAACAATACGCACAGGTTCCAGATCTAACTCAAACAAGCGCGCTAAACCATCGGTCGCCATTTGCATCAACAACACTTCTTCTTTACGCGCCCTAGCGTAGCGTGCCAATACGCGCTCATTGCCAATTTCACGCTGCTCTTCACGCGTATTCAAGACCTCGACCAAGGCGGCGACATCGCCAAAGCCTAGATTCATGCCATGCCCGGCGAGCGGATGCACAACATGCGCGGCATCACCGAGCAAGGCCACGCGCGGTGCGACCACCGATTTAGGCCGCATTAACGACAATGGAAAGGCCCGCACTAATTCCGGCTGCAATGGCGTTAAACGACCTAATTGATGGCTAGATATTTGCGCAAGCCGCTCGGCAATCTCGGTAGCCGATTCATGCACCAATTTAT
>JACPVY010000420.1 GCA_016197345.1 Burkholderiales bacterium | reverse complement strand
CCTTTTGCATAAAAAAGCCTTCCCTGATTAAATTCGCCGCCGAAAATCTCTTTTTGGTAAATTTCTAATTCTTCAACCACGAGTTGGCGCAATCCTTCTACCGTGACGACCTGATTGTGCTCAAGCAAATCGTGAATTTGTTGCGGTGTGGGTGGTTGGAAGTGTTGTAGCGCCTGTTTCCTGAGCTTTGCTGCGAGTATGCTTTTCATTGCCATGTGCATATCTGCAAAACGTGAATCGGCAAGAAGTCGATCGAGTACTGGAATCGCGTCATCGGAATCATGCGATTCCAATAACCAAATTATTTCGGTCAAAAAGCGGTATGCTTTTTCTTCGCTGGGACTAGCTGATCCATAGCTGTTTGGTAAATCGACCTTCGGCCATTGTTCGATGAATGCTGTCAAAATGGCTTCTACTTTGTTTGCCGATAGCTTGGTCCAATATGGATGATCATTACTATATTTATACTCATGCTTATACGGCCCGAAAGGTCCATTAAGTAGGAATATTGAGTCTTTATTTGATTTGAGCCAATGCCAGTACGTTTCAGGTGTATCGGGTAAAAAATGCCATGCGTGTACTAACCAGAATTCGCGCTTTTTTTCAAGATATTCATCGTTTGTCGGGGTGGGATAGTCTGCCATCAACTGTGCGGAACGCTCGGTAATGATTTGGTTTAGTTGATCACGCTCACTATATTGCGCGGCAATTCCAAAAAGTGTAGCCAATGGTTCCAGCGCTAAATTAGGAAAGCGCTTAAGCCATTCCAGCGAAAGCGTGGCGCGCAAATGACTGAAAATATCTCCATTTTGCAGCATCCAGATCTTAGGATGAAGGCATCTTGGTTGCGCCAATTGCGGTTCAATGTATTGTCGTAGAAAGTCTTCTATACTGGCGGTATCGGGGAAACTTAGTCGATCAATTTCACTAGTAAGTGCCTTACGTTCATCGTCGGAAACCGCATGGTAGTGCAGATCGAGATTTGTTCTGAGTGTTTTTAAAAGCTGAAAATCAACGCCTCCTAGATTGCCGTTAAGACGTAATTTTTCCAAACAGGCCGCATAGAGAATTCTTTCAACGATTAACCCCTGCGAAGCGCAGTGTATTTCAGCGAGTTGGCCTAAATGGGGAACCTCTAGCTTGATGAAATCCAAGCAATTCCTGAGTGCGTTCCGCACCATATTTTCGTCGCCATATTCCTGTGCAATTTTCTCTGGCGAAAAAAGTACAAGTTCTGCAAAGTGCTTTAAGAAACCCCAATGTCGACCATTTTCGACAAGCTCCCTGTTCTCTTGGACAAACTTGATATTCTTCGCGCGGATGCTGGCCTCTTTTTTACGCCTGCGTCTTTCATTACGGTCATATTGGCGGTCATTTAATCGTTGACCTCGCGCCGACTGCGCCGCGGCTCTATTTACCGTTACCCACTCAGCCATAAAGAGAGGTTTCTTTAAGGCTTGTTTGCGCATATGCTGTCGTAAGTTATTAGGCACTCGTTCTTCTTTGTCGCTATAGCACTCATGTGTGGCAATGAAGTTCGCCCACAAATTTGGGTTATCTGTTTCAAATGCCATATCCATTAAGAATTTGGCATCTCCGATACGCAAATGAAAGCCTAGATGAGATCGTTGGGAGAGTTTGTGGACTCTAGTCTCGAAAATTTGATTACGATCAGTCATGCCTCCTAGCACATGAGCGAGAACGCCCCGACGCAAGTCGTCATTCTCTTGCAACACTTGCACCGCTTTGCTTTGACGTGGGCTGCTATGCCCATGAAAATTCAAATTCCCGCCCCACCGCCAAATTCGTACAGGATCAAACGGTGGGGCAGCTAAGATAAAGTAACGATCTAACATGGCCCCGACGATTTTGCTAATGCCATTTCGGCAATCGCATTTGTAGGAGGGGGTGCCGCAGTGACAGGTTAGGCCAGTGGTCAAATCATCCAGTAGCCATTCAATAGTCGCCAAGTCAAAGTAATCAATACATTGCTTAATGAAGTAGCGTTCGCCTATTGTTCGATCATGTTGCATTTTGTGGCTAGGATAAAGCTTTGTGCAAGCGTGAAAGAAATCGGTGAGGCATGTACGCTCGAATGTTCCCGTACCTAGCACTTCGATAGATTCTGCTGCGAGCTTGAGTGATGTATGGCTACCTTCGCTAATCAAAACCTTCAAGTCAGCACGATGATCATAGCTTGCTATTTCAAGCAAACGCCTATTTGCTAAGGAGCGCGTATCCGCGCTTTCTTGCGGCGCTAGCGCTAGTCGCTGCAATTCCTTCGTCAATTGAACAAGCACTGGCGCTTCCGCCAAAAGCTCCAGCATCAAATCGCGCAAATTGCCGTCGCCAGCGCTAGTCAGCAGTAATTTGATTTCATCTACCACCTCTTGCGTAAAGAACCCTGCAACGCTAAATCTGCGCCATGCATCGCCTCTTCTGAAATACGGGTCGTGGGTTTCAATTTCCTTTAACTGTCGTATCAGTAGCAGCTTTGAGGATGGCGCAAGTTGGGATGGGTCTCCATTGGCGAGGATGGCGTAAGCGTCCAGTTTGATCGCTGCTTCTTGTATTTTCTCGTTGCCTAGCGCGGCCATCCAACCCAATAAACCGCGCAATTCGTCACGAACCACCGAATTTGGCGCGATGATCGCTAGGCATTTGGATAGCGTCAGCCCATTTGTTGGGTCGGCAATGCGTTTGATGAGATAGCTTGCCGCGCAGTATTCGGTGACGATCTTATGTACCGGGCGATGTAGGTTAGGATGGTCGCCCGGTTTGAAAAGCCGCGTCGCCAAAATGCCATAATCGGCGTCGCTGCCGCCCGTCATTGCCAACAACAAAGGATATAGATGGCTTTCAGTGGCTTCGCTCGTGCACACGCCTTCCGCGCCGGAGAGCAAGAGTTTGGCAAATGCCGCTGATGCTAGATCAATTTTTTGTATGGCTGAAAGGGGGGATGCCGGTCGCGTCACTGTCAGATTGGCTTCTCTCGCTAGCCGTTCAACTGCCTTTTCGAAAATGGAGCGCTTATTTGCAAAACGCTTTCCGCTTTCAAGAAAGGCGTCGGCGAACAATTTCAGAAATTGCGGATTGGGTAGCAGCATCGCTAAATCAAATCTTGCCACTTCGCTTTGAAACTGCGTGAAATTTTCATTTGGCGCGTGATCTTGGAAAATTTCACGTTGTTCATCCTCGTTAAATTCACAGAGTCTGACAACCAAGGGCTGCTCGCCTAAAAATTCTTTGAATCTATGTGTGGCGGCTTCGTTCCATTCGCTGGAGCGGCTAGAGATGATGACGTGCGTTGGATTCGCCTTTTTTGCGTAGGCGAGCACTTTGTTGATGCCTGTTTGATCTATTTTGGCTAGCTCATCAAAGGCGTCGATGACAAGGGGGCGATTTTTTTCGCATTCGCCCATCGCTGCGAAAAAATTGGCGGTGACAGCCGCTGTGCCTAATTGCCTAGCAAGACTTTCTAGCAGCGCCGTTTTACCACCGCCGGGTTCTGCCAAAACCACGACATAACGCGAAGTAGCCGTTAGCTCAGCTTCGGGAAATGTCTTGCCGTCGCAAAAAAGTTTCCGCGGGAGGTAGAAAGGTGAAGTCATAAACGCATTTGTCTCGTTTCGTATTCTGTGACCTCAGATGCGAGGGACGCACTTCGCTTGATCGGATTACCCTTCGATTTTACTAATAATCGGCATCGGTTTTGTTGTAACTCTTCCAGATTATTTTCTTCGCATGGGCTAAACGCATCCGTCATGTGCGACGACGAATCACCCTTGGGATTTTTATTGAGGCATCCTTCAGCCGCATCATCCCGTGCTAGCACCCATCACTTTTCCTTATACCACCATCCACAATCCATATTTCCTCCCCCGCCGAATTACCCCTACACTTTCCCTCGTCAACTGCTTTACCGCAAAGCAGACACGGACAAGGTCGTTACCGCGGCCGCAACCCTTGCCTATGCTTCATCGTATCCGGTGCAGAGATGGCTTGTGAGATTTGAGAAACCTAATCAAATAGTGGTCCTGCCCTTAGCGGCTGATGACGATCAGCATGGGCTGTTGTAATGCGTATCCCGGGACGCAATTCACATAATCGCTACAGCGCTGCCTTGCATGGGCTATCGCTTTTTCTTATACCTCCATCCAGATTCCATATTTCCACCTGTGGCGAAATCGGCCTACACTGCGCGGGTCGAAAAATTTCAAGCAAAATTGTTCTGTACATTAGTCGTCACCTCGACTACAACTCTAGCCAAGGGCAAAGTCACACCCGATGTTTGCATTGGCCAGCGTAATCTGAAATATCCTTTTGGAGACTTACCATGCAAGAAAATACGACAACGGACGTGGCAGCTGGGCTGGCACAAGACGTTGCACAAAGACTAACAACCGTCAGCTTGGATGATAAATATTGCGCCACCAAGGGCGCTATTTTTCTTTCTGGCATTCAGGCTTTAGTGCGCTTGCCGATGATACAGCGCCAGCGCGATCTCGCTACCGGCCTCAATACCGCAGGCTTTATTTCTGGCTATCGCGGTTCGCCGCTAGGTGGTTTGGATGAAGCGCTATGGAAGGCGCAAAAGCACCTCGAACAACATCACGTCAAGTTTGTCCCCGGCGTCAATGAAGATTTAGCGGCGACCGCTGTGTGGGGTTCGCAACAAGTCGATTTGATCGGCAAGGCCAAATATGATGGCGTGTTTGCGATGTGGTATGGCAAAGGGCCGGGCGTGGATCGCTGCGGTGACGTCTTCAAACACATGAACCATGCTGGCACTTCCAAACACGGCGGCGTGCTGTTGATTGCGGGTGATGATCACGGTGCCTATTCTTCGACGCTACCGCACCAATCGGATCACTTATTTTCGGCGTCGATGATCCCGATGTTGTATCCCTGCAATGTGCAGGAATATCTTGATCTCGGCGTGCATGGTTGGGCGATGTCGCGTTTCTCTGGTTGCGTGGTGGGCTTTAAAGCGCTGGCCGATACGGTCGAATCGTCAGCTTCGATTGACGCGAATCCCTTCCGCATTCAAACCAAAATCCCGCAAGATTTCGTCTTACCTGAAGGCGGCATGAATACCCGCCTTTCGACTGACACGCTAGGCGTGCAAGCGCGTAAGCAAGAAGCCTTGATGCAGGATTACAAAATTTACGCCGCGCTAGCGTATGCGCGCGAAAACAAACTCAATCACACCACCATCGACAGCCCACAGGCAAAATTGGGCATCATCGCGTCGGGCAAATCCTATCTCGACGTGTTGGAAGCGCTAGAAGAATTGGGCATCGATGAAAAAATGGCGGCGGATATCGGTGTGCGGCTGTTTAAAGTGGCGATGCCATGGCCGCTAGAGCCGGATGGCGTACGCGAATTTGCGCAGGGTTTGGACGAAATTTTGGTGGTCGAAGAAAAACGGCAAATCGTTGAATATCAACTCAAAGAACAACTCTACAACTGGCGCGACGATGTGCGGCCACGCGTGATCGGCAAATTCGATGAAAAAGGCGAATGGGTCGCGCCGCATGGCGAATGGCTGCTGACTTCGAAAGCGGATTTCTCGGTGGCGCAGGTAGCGCGCGTGATCGCGAGCCGGATTGCGCGTTTCCACACCAGCGACTTGATCAAAGCGCGCTTGATGTTTTTGGAAGCAAAAGACGCGGTGTTGAAAAAAGCGGTGAACACGCCATTTCGCCCGGCCTATTATTGCTCAGGCTGCCCGCACAATACTTCGACCAAGGTGCCAGAAGGCAGCTTAGCGCTAGCGGGGATTGGTTGCCATGTGATGGCTACCGCAATTTATCCTGAATTCAATAAGCTCACCACGCATATGGGCGGCGAAGGTGCACCGTGGATAGGGCAGGCGGCGTTTTCTGAAATTCCCCATGTGTTCCAAAACTTGGGTGACGGCACTTACTTCCATTCCGGCTATTTAGCGATCCGTGCGGCAGTCGCAGCGCGCGTCAACATGACCTACAAAATTCTGTATAACGATGCGGTGGCGATGACGGGTGGTCAGCCAGTCGATGGCGTGGTCTCGGTGCCGATGATTGCACGCCAAATGGCGGCCGAAGGCGTAACGCGGATTGCGCTCGTGACGGAAGATTTAACCCGCTATAGCGATCGTTCCGTGTTGCCAAGCGTGGTGAGTCTGCACGATAGGCGCGATATGGATGCGGTTCAGCGTGAGTTGCGCGAAGTTGGTGGGGTTTCGGTGCTGATTTACGACCAAACCTGTGCTGCAGAAAAACGCCGTCGCCGCAAAAAAGGCGAATTCCCTGATCCTAACAAACGTCTCTTCATCAACGACGCGGTATGCGAAGGCTGTGGTGATTGCGGCGTGCAATCGAATTGCACTTCCTTGATGCCAGTCGAAACCGAATTTGGCCGTAAGCGGGCGATTGATCAATCTTCTTGCAATAAAGATTTCTCCTGCGTCAAAGGTTTTTGCCCTAGCTTTGTCTCGATTGAAGGCGGCACCTTGAGAAAGAGCAAAACCGGCACCAGCGCGCGTCCTGATGATGAATTTGGTCAATTGCCGAAACCGATTTTGCCGCCTTGCGATTCACCGTTCAATATTTTGATCAACGGTATTGGTGGCACGGGTGTCATTACCGTCGGCGCGTTGATGGGGATGGCGGCGCATTTGGAAGGCAAGGGCGCTTCGGTGCTGGATATGACAGGCATGTCGCAGAAAAATGGCTCTGTCACCTCGCACGTCAAAATCGCCAAGTCGCCAGCGCATATCCGCGCTAGCCGCATCGCTACGGGCGAAGCGGATTTGGTGCTGGGTTGCGATATGTTGACGGCAGGTGCGCAAGATGCGATTTCCAAAATGCGCCCTGGTCGCACGATGGCAATTATCAATTTGGAGCAAACGCCACCGGGCACCTTTGCCAAAAATCCTGATTGGCAATTCCCAGAGCAACAAGTGCGCGCCTTGATCAATGAATCGGTCGGTGATCGCGCTGAATTTATCGAAGCGACTAAGCTAGCCACGGCGCTAATGGGCGATTCGATTGCGGCCAACTTGTTCATGCTCGGTTTTGCATGGCAAAAAGCGCGTATTCCACTGTTGGAAGAATCGCTATTGCGCGCGATCGAGCTCAATGGCGTCGGCGTCGAATCGAATAAGCGCAGCTTCTTGTGGGGCCGTCGCGCTGCGGTCGATATGCGTCGTGTCGAAAAAGTCGCCTTCCCAGCGAAAGCGATCGTGGTGCAAATGCCGCAAAGCTTGGACAACATCATCCAAAGCCGTGCGGCTGAGTTGGTCGAATATCAAGACGAAGCCTATTCGCAGCGCTATTTGCAATTGGTCAATCAAGTGCGCGCGGCGGAAAGCCAGCTCGGTCAAGGCAGTCGTCTTGCCAATGCGGTGGCACGCTATTACTTCAAGTTGATGGCTTACAAAGACGAATATGAAGTCGCCCGTCTGTACACCAACGGCAAATTCCGCGCCAAGGTGGAAGAGCAGTTTGAAGGCAAATTCACCGTCAAATTCAATCTGGCGCCGCCTTTGTTTGCGAAAAAAGATGCGCAAGGGCATTTGATCAAGGCGGAATACGGCGGTTGGGTCTTCAAAGCCTTTGGTTTGCTGGCCAAGGCGAAGGGCTTGCGCGGCGGTAGCTTCGATATTTTTGGTCATACCGCAGAGCGCAAAATGGAGCGGCAATTGATCACGGAATACTGCGACATGATCACCGCGCTATTGCCGAAGTTGAATGCCGACAATATGCATATCGCCTTGCAATTAGCCAGCTTGCCTGAGCATATTCGCGGCTATGGCCATGTCAAAGAGGCATCCGTGGCGAAAGCACGTGAGTTGCAAGCGGATTTGCTGCGCCAGTTTGGCACGGCACCGACGGCACCTAGCGCTGCGAGTGCGTAAGACAGCCGTATCGGCGCTCAGCGAGCTGAACATTTGAAAAGATGTAGCGATGGGGAATATGTTCCCTCTCCCCTCGTGGGAGAGGGCTAGTGGTGTAGGGTGGGCAACTTGTTGCCCACGGCAGTAAATTTTGTTCTTTGCACCATAGTTTGCGTAATTCGAATCATTCAAAATTCGACATCACGCCAAAATGTGGTGCTTTTTACGACGTTTCAAACCCGTGGGCAAACAAGTTGCCCACCCTACGTTTTCCTCTGTCGCGACGGACTCT
>JACPVY010000419.1 GCA_016197345.1 Burkholderiales bacterium | reverse complement strand
CGTCACTGGTAACACGCTCAAAGACAAGCTCTTCTTGCTCTGCAATCTGGATAGCCAAAAATTCTTCCAAGATATATTGGAAATTAAATTTACAAAAGTAACGATACAGCTTGCCAGCAACAACAAATTGCACATCGAATGTAGTAGCTTCAGCCGCCGCACCAAAGCGAAATGGCTCCGCTTCAATGCCTGTCCCTTTTTTTCGTTGCTGCAAAACCAAATTTTTTAATGTTTTCAAAGCCTTGTATAGATTCGATTTGCCAGCCCCATTAGCGCCATACATCACGGCTGCCCGCAAGGCTTTTTCAGTGCTATTTGGGATAGGACATAGATGGTCTATATGGTCGCCAAAACGTGAACTAGCCACCATCGAGAAGGTTTCTTCGGCGGCAAATGAGCGAAAATTGGTAATGGAGAAAGTGATTAGCATGCGTTACCCCGTGATTTTTTCACAGTTTAACGTAAATCATCTGATTTTTAACATTGAATTTATGGGAAAACCCATAAAATTTGGGGAAGTAACGTGATTTTTTCACGCACACCTAAAAACCAAAGCACGCCTTACCACCAATCCGTAGTCGCCCACAACTCTCCTTCTAGCGTTGCCCAGGAGCCTAGCGCAAGTGTGGCATCATCGTTTTCTATTTCGACATGGAAGGGTAAGCTTGATTGCAAGCGATAGCAGGGTTCATCATCACACTCTTCAATGGCAGTGATCTGTCCCGCTATTTGCACTGTGCAATGTTCAGGCGAAAAAATGAGTTTGGTTTGTTGTTCTTCGATGGTCGCCATGCGATGCATGCGCACGATGATTTCAACTTCGCGCACTTGGCCGACTTGGAAGAAATTTTCCGCTTCATCATCTGGGCCTTGGTAGTAAAAGCAAAATGGCGTGCCATCTTCTAACGTAGCGCGCACTTCGCCCTCGGCATCGCAACCACAAGGGCGTAATTCAGTAATTTGCACAGACCATTTCATGTTTTTCTCCCGATGACAGGGTGTCGCAAAACTATTTTTGGCGCAAAATCATGCGATTTTGCGGCCAAACTCCTCTCCCTTGCAGGGCGCGTATTGGCAAGTATGCCAATACCGTTAAACAGGCGATTCGCATGCGAATCGAATTCCCTGTTTAACCCCCTCGCGGGAGAGAGGCTGGGAGAGAGGGGGTGGTTGAGCATAAACAGCACAATTTAGAGCCAAAAATGCAATTTAAGAAATTTATTATTATCTTTAATGCCAAAAATTTGCTGTTCAATTGCAACCGCCCCCCTCTCCCTAGCCCTCTCCCGCGAGGGGAGAGGGGACACACCTTGCGACCGCTATACCCTTTCGCGACAACCTCAATGCGGCGAGGTGGAGACAAGGCTAGCGTGCCAGCCAACGCCCATCTTTCCACACGCCCAAGCATGGATTAAAGCCCATCGCATACGCCAAATCCGCTGGGCGTTCGATTTCCCATAGCGCCAGATCGGCATGCATGCCCACATTCAAGCTGCCAACGTCCTGCATCCCTAGCGCCTGTGCGCCATAGCAGGTGACGCCGCGTAGCGCTTCTTGCGGTGTCATTTTAAACAGCGTACACGCCATATTCAGCACCAATAGCAGCGAAGTGATCGGCGCAGTGCCGGGGTTGCAATCGGTCGCTAGGGCGATAGGCACATTCGCTGCGCGCAGCTCTGCTATTGGCGGCAACTTGGTTTCGCGTAAAAAATAATAGGCCGCAGGTAGCAAGACGGCGACGGTATGATTCGCCGCCATCGCAGTGATGCCTGATGGGGACAGGTATTCCAAATGATCAGCCGATAAGCCTTGGAATTGCGCCACTAGCGCGCTGCCATCTTGATCCGACAATTGCTCGGCATGCAGTTTCACCGGCAAACCATGCTGGCGCGCGGCTGTAAATAATTTTTCCGTCTGTGCGCGGCTAAAACCTATGCGCTCGCAAAATGCATCGACTGCATCGACTAAGCCTAGCTGCACTAGCGCTGGCAACATTTCCACGCAAAGGTGTTCGATATAGTCGTCCGCGCGGCCAGCAAATTCCGGCGGCAGCGCATGCGCGCCAAGGAAAGTGGTTTTCACATTCACGGGCAACAGCTCAGCGATCTGGCGCGCAACCTTGAGCATTTTGGCTTCAGAAGCCAAATCCAAACCATAGCCGGATTTGATTTCTAGCGTCGTCACCCCTTCCGCTAACAAGCTTTTCACGCGCGGCAAACTTTGCGCTAACAATTCGCTTTCACTCGCGGCGCGGGTCGCGCGCACGGACGAGAGAATGCCACCACCGCTACGGGCGATTTCTTCATAGCTAATGCCATTTAAACGCGCCTCGAATTCATTGCTACGTCGCCCGCCATGCACGATGTGGGTGTGACAGTCGATCAAACCGGGAGTGATCCATTTACCGACCATGTCGATTTCATCTTGCGCTTCGACGCTCGCTGGCAAGTCTGCATCGACGCCCAGCCATACGATTTTGCCGTCTTTAATCGCCACTGCGGCATCCATCAATTCTCCATAACCCGGCAAATCGGCGTGTAAGCGGGCCACATTGGCGTGGCGGATCAGGGTGTCCCAAATTGGCACTTGCATGATTTGTACTCTTAGGTAGTGGCGTCGATTTCGATAATGAATAAGCGCGCTGCAAGCAGCGGATCTGTGGCTTGCAAAGTCCACACCGTGGCGTCTTCGCTGGCGAGCAATACTGCATCGAGCGTATTGAGCGTATAGCATTCACTTTCACGTTCGCCCTCTTGCTCGCAGCGCACACTGCCCTGGGCGGCAAACAGCAAGCTAAATCGGCTGCGATGGCGCCAAGTAGTAGCGCTTGTCACATCCAATTGGCGAAAGTGATGCAACCACCGCGCGCGGCGCGTCATCACGTTAAAGTCGGTTGTCGCGCCATCGACTAAATCCGCCTGCACTTGCGCTTCACCGGGAAAGATAATGTGATCGCGACCACCCAGGCGCAAATCGACGTGCTCGGTGTACTCGCTACCTTCTTCGGTCACTTGCAAATCAACGCCCGCACCGCTGACTAGCGCTAGCGTGCGGTCGATGCCGGGGAAGCTAGAAAACGGCCCATTGCTAGCAATCGTCGCGAGGCTAATGCGCCAATCAAAGCTAGCCAGATCAGCACCGACCGGGCTAACAAAAATTTCCGTCGTGCTACCGCCGCCATTTTTCCACGGCATCACGCTACGACTTTGAATGGGAAGTAAGATCGCCATCGCCGCTTAGCCTTTCTCTGCCCGTAATTGCTGCAATTCTTGCATGGTGGCGCGATAGCGTGCCGCGATTTCAGCCTGTTGCTGGTGACGGCCGTTTTCTACCCGCCACTGGCCACCGACCATCACGTCGCGGATCAAATTATCGTTGCCGCAAAAAATCAATGTGTTCAGCACATCTTGTTGCCAGACGGCGGCGAGGTTCGGATGGCTGTCATCCAGCACCAACAAATCGGCGCGTTTGCCGACTGCTAAGCTGCCGACCTGCCGGCCCGAGGCTTGCGCGCCGCCTTGCAAACTGGCTTGCCATAAAAAATCGCCGACGCTACGCTCTTGCGGCGTGGTAGCGATATTGCGCGCTTGCTGCTGTAAGCGTTGGCCATATTCTAGCCAGCGTAATTCTTCTACCGGGCTTTGCGAGACATGGCTATCACTACCGATGCCAAACACACCGCCTTGGGCGATGAAGTCGCTAAAAGCAAACAAGCCATCGCCTAAATTCGCTTCGGTGGTCGGGCAAAGACCAGCAATTGCGCCACTGCTGGCGATACTGCTGACTTCATCCGCTAGCAAATGCGTCGCATGCACGAGGCACCAGCGTTGATCGAGCTGGATTTCTTTTGCCAGCAATTGCACCGGGCGCAAACCGCTATGGGCAACGCAATCTTGCACTTCTTTTTGCTGTTCAGCGATGTGGATATGCAAGGGCCGCGCGGCAGGCAAGCGTTGCTGCAAATCGCGGATTTGCGCAATCGAGGCTGCGCGTAGCGAATGCGGTGCAGCGCCGACTTCGACTTGGCTGCTACGCAATGGCTCTAGCGCGGCGACAATCGCCATCACATCATCAACATCGGTTTTGAAACGGCATTGCTCGTCGCGTAGCGGCTGTTCGCCAAAATTGGCGTAGCTGTATAGCACGGGCAACATGGTGATGCCGATGCCACTGTGCGCCGCACCAGCAATCACGCGTTGCGCCATCTCCGCTTGCGCGCCATACCAAGCACCATTGGGCACGCGCTGCACGTAGTGAAATTCGCACACCGAGGTATAGCCATAGCGCAGGCATTCGCTATACAGTTGCGCGGCAATCGCTTCGATATGTTCAGGTGTGATTTGACGAGCGAAGCGATACATCAAATCGCGCCACGTCCAAAAGCTGTCCCGATTTTCACCCGCAAATTCAGTCATCCCCGCCATCGCGCGCTGGAAGGCATGCGAATGCAAATTGATCATGCCGGGCAGCACCCATGTTTGCTGATGTTCACCAGCGAGCGGCGTGCTATTTGGCTCCACGCGAGTCAAATCCCCAGCATCATTCCACGCCAAGCGGACATTGCTGGCCCAGCCTTGCGGCAAGAGCGCGTGTTGGGCGAAAAGTGTTTGGCTCATCCTTAGTCCCCGTTCTTCATTCTGCATTCTTCCTTCCACCTTCAACCTGTCCCCATTGCAAAACCACTTCTATCATTTGCTTGAGTAGCGGCTGCACTTGCTGTGCTAAGTCAGGGCGATAGGCAAACGGATGGCTTTCATCCATATACGTCGATTGGCACATCTCTAGCTGGATCGCATGCACGTTTTGCTGTGGCTGACCATAGTGGCGCGTGATATGCCCACCTTTGAAGCGGCCATTGACGGCGAGGGTGAATTGACTTTGCGCTTGCACTTGGGCTGCCAATG
>JACPVY010000418.1 GCA_016197345.1 Burkholderiales bacterium | reverse complement strand
TGCCAATGGCCGCGATGAGGGCTTTACTAAGCTGATCTTCGATGCTGAGACACATCGCATCCTAGGTGGCTCAATCGTCGGGACACACGCGGGGGACATGATAGGTGAAATCGCATTGGCGATTGAAATGGGTGCTGATGCCGTCGATATTGGCAAAACCATTCATCCACACCCAACGCTAGGTGAATCGATAGGCATGACCGCAGAAGTGTTTGAAGGTGTCTGCACCGATTTGCCACCAGCGCGCAAGAAATAAGTAGAGCGCATCCCCTTCCCATGCAAAGTGGCTAGCAAGTCGCTTTGCATGGCAGCCTTTCGTAGGCCGGGTTGCATGCAACCCGTCGTTGTTCGGGTAAGCTCTCCACCGCTTTTGATTTCCCCATCGTTTTGATGAAAAATATTGAATTTTTACACGCAAATTTGATGCCTTATTGATCGCTGGCAATCGTGGGCAGCTTGCCTGGAAGGCGACGAGCGATATGCCGCGCATCCTATTTTTTCTTTGGCGATAGCCTAGTGAGCTGGCACGTACGCCACTTTGCATGGGAGTTTACTCACGTGTGATTGTGGTCATTGCATCCCCTGCTCTTTCGTAATTTTCCTCCAGAATCACCCCGCTATCGTTTCTCAGTGACAAACGCCTGCTCTCAGAGGAGTGCTCAAATCGATTTGTAGTAAAATTGCTTGCGAAAACATATTTTTCGTAGTAAATTTACAGAAATAAAGAATGCGCTCAAAATAATGCCTTTAGCCATTCGAATGCAAACCCTGCCCAATTTGCACGCTTGGGCGCTATAAATCCGAAGTTCCTAGGGAATTCCCGCCACACTTAACTTATTGATCTTCTTATGGGACATATCAGGCATTGAAAGATGCACTACGTCCTGATCCCAATTTGGTACGGGTGTATTACCTAGCGACACCGCCACATATTTTCTCGCGCATTTGCCATAACCTCGCCGCCACTGGCTTAGCGACTGCTAATTCGCGCGTCGTGCTAGAAAAACCACTGGGCCGCGATTTGGCTAGCGCCAAGCAAATTAATGCCGAAGTGGGACAGGTCTTTAGCGAATCGCAAATCTTCCGTATCGATCATTATCTCGGCAAAGAAACAGTGCAAAACTTGCTGGCGCTACGCTTTGGCAACGTGCTGTTTGAGCCGCTTTGGCGACGCGAATGGATTTCTGATGTGCAGATTACGATCGCTGAACAACTCGGCGTCGGCAATCGCATGGGCTATTACGATACCTCTGGTGCGCTGCGTGACATGCTGCAAAACCATTTGCTGCAATTGCTCTGTATCGTGGCAATGGAACCACCCACCTCGATCGCACCAGATGCCGTGCGCGATGCGAAGTTACAAGTACTGCGCTCGTTGAAACGTTTTACGCCCACCACGCTAGCGCAAAATGTGGTGCGTGGCCAATACCGTGCGGGGCATGTGCGCGGCGTCGCTGTTCCTAGCTACCGTGATGAACCAGATGCACCAGCTAATTCGCGCACCGAAACCTTTGTAGCGTTGAAAGCAGAAATCGATTCATGGCGCTGGGCTGGTGTGCCGTTTTATTTACGCACCGGCAAACGCATGGCCGATAGCTTGGCTGAAATTGTAGTGCGCTTCAAAACGATTCCGCACTCGATTTTCACCCAACCCACGGGCAGTTTTCAACCGAATTGCCTCGTCATTCGCCTGCAACCCGATGAAGGTTTGCGCATGAATTTGATGGCTAAAACGCCGGGTGATGGCATGCGCTTGAAGCCCGCTGAATTGGAACTCGACTTCCGCGAAACATTTAAAGCGCCGCGCATGGAAGCCTATGAGCGCTTGCTGCTAGATGTGTTACGCGGTCAGTTGACCTTATTTATGCGTGGCGATGAATTAGAAGCGGCATGGGAATGGGTCGAACCGATTCTCAATAATTGGGAACAAGAAGAAAACACGCCTCTGCCCTACACTTCAGGCACGTGGGGCCCGGCGGCCGCTTCAGCTTTGATTGGTCGCGATGGCTTGCAATGGCGCGAAGAAGCGCTACCGGAAGACTAAATATGAAGGACTCGACAGGCGAACAGATGACATGACAGGGTGCAAAGGTTCGCTAACGCTTATTTCCGCACATTGACGTTCACAATCGCTTGTCGAGATTTTTCACACTCTTGATTGATATCTATTATGTTGCTCGATTCGATACGCACCCAACTCGATACTTTCTCGAAATCTGAGAAAAAGGTTGCGCTCGCGGTGCTATCGCAACCGAATTTAGTAGTGAATGAGAACATCAGCGCACTGGCCAAAAATGCCCAAGTATCCGAGCCAACGGTGGTGCGCTTTTGCCGTAGTTTAGGCTATGACGGCTGGCAAGAATTTAAGCTAAAGCTAGCGCAAAGCATCGCCCTAGCCTTGCCGGGAGCAAATGAACAACCTGCGCAAGACGATTTGGCATCAGATCTCGTCAATAAGATTTGTTCGCGCTCCATCAATACCTTGCTAGATCTGCGCAACAATCTCAATCCTGACGCTATTCAGCGTGCGCTCGATATTTTACGACTCGCGAATAAAATCGAGTTTTATGGGCAAGGAACTTCAGGCATTGTTGCCTTCGATGCCCAGCACAAATTTTTCCGTTCTGGCGTGCCGACCGTGGCTTATGCCGACCCCGCGATCCATGCCATTGCGGCAGCGCTATTGCGGCCAAATGATGCGGTGGTAGCGATCTCACAGCGCGGCAATAACCCGGCACTCGTGCGTAGCGCCAAGCTCGCGCGCAAAGGAGGGGCTGATGTGATTGTGTTAGCGCCATCTGGGACACCACTGGCCGATATGGCGAGCGTATTGATC
>JACPVY010000417.1 GCA_016197345.1 Burkholderiales bacterium | reverse complement strand
ATGCGGCGAAAGAGTTCTTGGTGGCGCAGCTCTTCATCGACAAATCGCACCAGCGCTTGCAGTGCCACTTGGTCGCCTAGCGCATAGCCGCGGCATAAATCTAAGACTTTGACGCCAATGAAGCGCTCTATCATGCCAAACATATGGGCATAGGTGCGGCCTTGTATTTGGCTCAGTAATACTTGTTGTTCGTGATTGAGGAAGGAAAGCGTATGGACTTTGGAGATGCCATCGGGCAGATACTTCTTATTCGCTTGCAAATCGCGGCCGCGAATCACGTCCAAATCAATATCCCATTGCAGGCGGCGCGAATTTTCTATGCATTGCACGTATTCGGTATTGGGCGAGGCTGGCATCATTTGCGCGCTCCACTTCATCAACACTTCCGCTGGCCCCGCAAAGCGCCGCTAGCAGCGTTTGCGAATGTGCTTTTGCAATCTGGTACTTGTCAAATATACACATAAATCACAGCGTGAACAATGGAACTTTGCGTCCAAGCGCGGCTAACCGTGATAGCCATCTTTGGCGTATAATCCGAAAGTTAAAGGCGCCGATTTGAGTAACAGCTTGCGGGCGCAGCGTGCTGCCGGTTTTCATCGCAGTCCTTCACGCTAAACACGGCTAAAGCGGACGCGTAACCCGACCCGCTTTTTCCCAAGCTGGCCGGGTTTTTTGCTTTTATGGCTGGCTAAGTAATCACCTTATTTTTGCTACTTTACTGCTGCTATTTGGGAAATCTTAATCATGACGAATGCCACCGCTCCTTCCACCATTTCCGCTGTTGAAGCGCAATTACGCCAACAATTGGCACAGCGCATCTTGATTATGGATGGCGCAATGGGCACCATGATCCAGCAATACCATTTGAGTGAAGAGCAATATCGGGCTGAACGCTTTCGCGATTTCCAAGGTGATGGCGGTGGTGGTCGTGAATTGCATGTGAAGGGCAATAACGAATTACTGAGCTTGACCCAGCCACATATTATCAGCGAAATCCACGAGCAGTACTTAGCGGCGGGTGCCGATATCATCGAAACCAATACCTTTGGTGCTACTAGCGTCGCGCAAGATGATTACCAAATGGCGCATCTGGTGTATGAAATGAATCTCGCTTCGGCGCGGCTCGCCAAACAAGCCTGCGAGAAGTATTCGACGCCGGAGAAACCACGCTATGCAGCTGGCGCACTTGGCCCGACGCCAAAAACGGCCTCGATTTCCCCTGATGTGAATGACCCCGCAGCACGCAATGTCACCTTTGATCAACTCGTCGCCGCATATTTAGAGCAAACCCGCGCCTTGGTCGAAGGTGGCGTTGACATTTTATTGGTCGAAACCATTTTCGACACCCTCAACTGCAAAGCGGCCTTATTTGCGATTGACGCTTTTTTTGAAGAAAGCGGCCAACGCTTGCCGATCATGATTTCCGGCACAGTGACAGACGCTTCCGGTCGTATTTTATCGGGACAGACCGTGCCTGCCTTTTGGGCCTCGGTGCGGCATGCGAAACCGCTCACGATCGGTCTGAATTGCGCGCTGGGTGCAGCCCTGATGCGCCCCTATGCCGAAGAGTTATCGCAAATTGCTGATACCTTCGTCTGCATCTATCCGAATGCCGGCTTGCCTAATCCAATGTCGGATACCGGTTTTGATGAATTGCCTGCCGATACTTCGGCGCTATTGCGTGAATTTGCCGATAGCGGCTTTATCAACGTCGCCGGCGGCTGTTGTGGCACCACGCCAGCGCATATCGCTGCGATTGCTAATCTGCTGCAAGATTGCACACCGAGAACTGTCCCGGAGCCGCAAGATGCCATGCTCTTGTCTGGTCTCGAGCCATTTAATATCACGCCAGAATCGCTGTTCGTCAACGTTGGTGAGCGTACTAATGTGACAGGTTCGAAAGCGTTTGCGCGCCTGATTTTGAATGAGCAATACGATAAAGCGCTCGATGTCGCCCGTCAGCAAGTGGAAAACGGCGCGCAAATTATCGACATCAATATGGATGAAGCGATGCTCGATTCACAAGCAGCGATGACGCGCTTTTTGAATTTGATCGCTTCGGAACCAGACATCTCACGTGTCCCAATTATGATCGACTCCTCGAAATGGTCGGTGATTGAGGCGGGGCTGAAATGCGTGCAAGGCAAAGCCATCGTCAATTCGATTTCGATGAAAGAAGGCGAGGCCGAATTTTTGCGTCAAGCTAAGCTATGCCGTCGCTATGGCGCGGCAGTGATTGTGATGGCCTTTGATGAAACGGGACAGGCCGATACCTTTGCCCGCAAAATCGAAATTTGCGAACGGGCTTATAAATTATTGATCGCCGAGGCTAATTTCCCGCCAGAAGACATCATCTTCGATCCAAATATTTTCGCCGTTGCAACCGGGATTGAAGAACACAATAACTATGCAGTTGACTTCATCAATGCCACCCGCTGGATACATGAAAACTTGCCAAAAGCCAAAATTAGCGGTGGTGTCTCGAACGTGAGTTTTAGCTTCCGCGGCAATGACCCTGCGCGTGAAGCCATCCACACCGTCTTCCTGTATCACGCGATCAAAGCGGGCATGACGATGGGTATCGTCAATGCTGGCATGGTCGGCGTGTATGACGATCTCGATCCTGAATTGCGTGAGCGGGTTGAAGACGTGGTCTTGAATCGCCGTGAAGACGCTACCGAGCGCATGATTGAATTCGCGGCGACGCTCAAAGCGGGTGGCAAAAAAGAAGAACAAAATCTGGAATGGCGTAATGGCCCGGTCGAAAAACGCTTAGCGCATGCGCTCGTGCATGGCATCACGCAATGGATAGTCGAAGACACCGAAGAATTGCGGCAGCAAATGTTAGCGACGGGCGGGCGGCCAATTCATGTGATTGAAGGGCCGCTGATGGATGGGATGAATATCGTCGGCGACTTATTTGGTCAAGGCAAAATGTTTTTGCCGCAGGTGGTGAAATCTGCACGCGTGATGAAGCAAGCAGTGGCGCATCTGATTCCGTACATCGAAGAAGAAAAGCGCTTAGAAGAAGAAAAAACTGGCGTCGCGGCGAAGCCAAAAGGCAAAATCGTCATCGCTACCGTAAAAGGGGACGTACACGATATCGGCAAAAACATCGTCTCGGTGGTCTTGCAATGTAATAATTTTGAAGTCGTGAATATGGGCGTGATGGTGCCTTGTTCAGAGATTTTGGCACGCGCTAAATTGGAAAATGCCGACATCATCGGCCTTTCTGGTTTGATTACGCCATCGCTAGAAGAAATGGCGCATGTGGCGAAAGAAATGCAGCGCGATCCGCATTTCCGCATGCTCAAAATTCCACTGTTGATTGGTGGCGCGACCACCAGCCGCGCTCATACCGCCGTCAAAATCGCGCAAAATTACGAAGGGCCAGTGGTGTATGTGGCTGATGCGTCGCGTTCGGTCGCGGTCGCGCAATCGCTACTCACGCCCGAGCAACGCGAGCAATACGTAGCAGAAATTGCGGCCGATTATGATCGCATCCGCACTCAGCATGCGAATAAAAAAGCCCAGCCTATGCTCAGCATCGCACAAGCGCGGGCGAATAAAGCCAAATTAAGCTTTAGCGGCGAAAAAGCGCCAGTCCGTCCCAAATTTATTGGTCGTCGCGTCTTTAAAAACATCGATTTGGCAAGCTTAGCGCGCTATATCGATTGGGGGCCATTCTTCCAAACCTGGGATCTGGCAGGACCATTCCCCGCGATTTTGGAAGATGAAGTGGTCGGCGAAGCCGCTCGCAAAGTCTATGAAGAGGGACAGGCTTTGCTCAAGAAAGTGATTGAAGGACGTTGGTTGACGGCGAATGCCGTGATTGCACTCTTGCCAGCTAATCAAGTACACGATGATGATATCGTCATTTATCACGATGAAGCGCGTAGCAATCCGGCGTTCACCTACTATGGCATGCGTCAGCAAAATGAAAAGCCAGTCGATAACGGCGTGCCGCGCCCGAATCAATGCTTAGCCGATTTCATCGCCCCGCAAGGGACAGACGATTACATCGGTATGTTTGCCGTGACGGCGGGTATAGGCATCGAAAAATACGAAAAACGTTTTGAAGATGCGCATGATGATTACAGTTCCATCATGTTGAAGGCGTTGGCTGATCGCTTAGCGGAAGCGCTCGCTGAACAAATGCACGAACGGGTGCGTACCGATTTGTGGGGCTATGCGGCAGACGAAAAACTCAGCAATGAAGCCTTGATCAAAGAAGCCTATCGCGGCATCCGCCCCGCACCGGGTTACCCAGCCTGCCCAGAGCATACGGTAAAAGCCGATATGTTCAAGCTCTTACAATGCGAAGAAATTGGCATGCAATTGACGGAATCGTATGCGATGTATCCGGGTGCGGCAGTCAGCGGTTTTTATTTTGCACACCCAGATTCAAAGTATTTTAGCGTCGGAAAAATCGCTCAAGATCAGGTGACAGACATGGCGCAACGCCGTGGTGTCGCAATCACTTCTCAACCCTTTACCTTTGAATACCTCCTGTTGCGTAAATTCCGCAGTTTTTCGGGCTAGTTACTTGCGCACAATCCGCTCCACCGTTTGCTCAACAAAATCACCATCCGCTTCTTTCAAGCGAATTTGCACCGGGTACCATTCCATGCTGGGTGCGAGCCATAAATCGACTTGCTGCTCTTGCGACTCGGCCGGTGGTGCTTTGATGAAATGGATGGTGGCGATTTCGCCTAGTTTGGTGTTGATCGTTTCTTTGGCGACGACTTTAAAACGCCAGATATCGGCATCACGTCGACCCGCGACAAACGTATTCCATTCACTGCCGACCACGAATTTTTCTGGGTGACTACGGGCGACGGTTGCCAATTGCCAAGCAACGCTAGCGCGATCTTGTGCGCCGCTAGGGAAATCGATGCTAGGCGCACCGACGCTAAAACTGAGTTTTTTATCGGCGTTAAAGGTGGTGATGGTCGTCTCGCGATTGAGTGGCGTTTCGGTATATTGCTTGGGTGACAGACCCGCCTCGTTCAATCCGCCATTGCTACTACTGCCACGTTCATAGGTTTTCCCTAGCAGCCCGGCGCGTGCAGTGTTGGTGAGGCTATAGCCATTGCTATGCAATTCCCATTTGCTGAAACCTTGACCATTGACGGTCAACCAGCCATGTTTGATTTTGACGCTATAGATAAGGTCGGCGCTAGGCGGTGCCTCTAGCGTTGCACTCTTCGCGCTCGATGGCGTCTGCGCTTGCACGAGGGGTGTGCAGAGCAAAGCCGCTAGCAGGGACAGTTTGGCGATGTTCATGGTGGATTTGGTTGTGACATGTTGAAGGTTGGCGCTGGCGTGCTCACTGGCGTTGCTACAACGGCAGGAGGTGGTGGCGCAGGTTTGATGTTGATCTTCGTGAGGGACAGATCGCGCGTCTCGCCATTATTTTCGGTGGAAAGAATACGCACAGGCATCCATTCAATAGCAGGGGCTAACCAGATATCTAAGGTCGATTCGTAAGAACCTGGCCGCGCTAGCCTTTGTAAATGCCACGCTTGGTAATGTTTGCCATTGACGCGCAGCTCTTCCATGCCAAGGACTTTAATGTGCCAAACATCGACATCGCGTGAACCGGCGACTGTAATCGTAAAGTCAGTGCCGGGCATGATGCTAGCGGGGGCGGCGCGTGCTATCCCGGCCAATTGCCACAAAATGCTGATGCGATCTTGCGCACCATTGACGCGGCGAAAGGTCTTGCTATTGCTAGAAAAGCTGATGGTATTGTCATTCGTCGGATGGATGGGGGCGTTCGGACGAAAGTGATTGAAATGGGTATTGGTTAAGCTGCGATTTCGTATTTTTTCTTGATAAATGACGGGGGCGACACCCGCTTCGTCAAAATTCCCCCGGCTATCGATATTTGCCAGATTGATTTTGACAAAAAAGAGCGGTAATTCAGTTTCGGTATGCAATTGGTAATGCGCACCGTCGTGTTGCCATTAAAAACGCGCCGTCACCACCACGGGG
>JACPVY010000416.1 GCA_016197345.1 Burkholderiales bacterium | reverse complement strand
TTTTCATATTTATATATTTTGTTAGTTTGTTGTAGTTTTTTTTTAACTACTAAAAATTAGTTTGAGTGCCTGCAAAAAAAAATTTTGTTTCTACACATACTATCACCTACAAAAATAAGTAGCATATTTTCCTGATCTCATATTTTTGATGGTGGTAATGGTACGAAGTACCAACCTTTGCCGTGTATAGCGCAACGGGTGCCGTTGTACTGACGGCTACCATCTTGCGCGCCACCCCGGCCAGCAACGCAACTACCGTTGCTTCGTGCGTGTGCGCGCTGGCTGGCGGCGGGTTTGTATGCGCTTATTCAGTCAATGTTAGCGGTTCAAATAGCAATTTCTTCAAAAGGTTTGATGCCGCTGGCGTGCTGCAAGGGGGAGAAACCATTATCCGCACGGGTGTCGTCACCAATAGCGGCGTAGTGATGCGCGCGCTCGCTAACGGCGGATTTGCCATCATCGAGACAGCCGATGTCAGACTCAACGTCTATAACGCTACGGGCGTGCTGCAAGGTAGTCCACTTTCGCGCGATCAGGGATTCACTCAGAACAATATTGCAATAGCAAATCACCCTTTGTTTGACGGCGGTGTCATCGCGTGGCAGTCGAGTATCGGGGGGACAGTCAAAGCGATGTCTTACAACGGTGTTGGCGGGCAAAGCACAATTACTGCCAGTACAGCTTCCAATTCCGGGCAGGTGCTGGCGCTGGTTGACGGCGTAGGAAACTGTGTCGTCGCGTGGTCGGATACCAGTAACAAACTCGCGGCAGCCAGCTATAACGCCAACCTGACGCAGTTAGGAAGTAATGTCTATGCGGCTATTCCCGCTGACCTGTCAGCAGCCCCGCTGGCTGGTACTGCGGCGTATCTATCTAGCCCGCTCAATCCCGGCGCAGTGACGTTTATGTTGGCACTGCCTGCCGCGAATGGCAACGCCAGTTTTGGCATCGTGAATGCGTTTGTAGCCGCACGTACCACGATAGGCATGTTCACCACCAGCGCAGCCGCTGGTAGCACGGTCGCTGTGCAATATTCCGGGCCAGCGACCTTATCCGTTGCGTTTGACAACATTCTGGTAGCCGATTATCGCGCCAGTAGCCTGATTGGCATCAAGTTTTCGATTGTGGGCAATAGTCTGCTGATGTGGGGTGTGCAATGAACAATACAATGACCCCGGCTTTGATGTTTTATTTGATTCCGCCAAGCGAGCCAGTAGAGGCAGCCGCACCAGCGGACGATGCAGAAAATGCGGCTGAAAATGCAGCAAACCCGGCACCACCAGCGTTAGCACCGCTGCCGATTCCGGTCGGCGCGACGATGCCGATTTACTCAACGGACTATGCAGGCTGGCAAACTGAGCTGGGTTTGGTGCCAGATATGGAACAGGCTTACACCATTAGCAGCAGCGGCAGCGCACTTGTTTCGCCCTTGCCGCCAAAATCGCCGACCGTGCCGATTGCGCATTTCTTTGAGCTGTTCACGGTCGAGGAAGAACAAGAAGCGCGAGCGCTGGCAGCCACGAATGCCACGCTGGAGATATTTTTCCGGCGGCTGGCACTGGCAAGCACCGTCAATCTTGATGCGTACAAGGAAGCGATTGCGCAGGTAGTGGACATGCTCGCCTGCATCGCTACCGAGCAGAAAGCCGAA
>JACPVY010000411.1 GCA_016197345.1 Burkholderiales bacterium | reverse complement strand
CTATAGTTCGCCACAGTTCGCCACGTTTCGCCATGGTTCGCCACGTTCGCCAGGTTTCGCCATGGTTCGCTACGGTTCGCCACGTTCGCCAGGTTTCGCCATGGTTCGCTACGGTTCGCCACGTTTAATTTTGGTTAATTTACGTAAATTTACGTAAAATCGTGTACCAGGATCAGCACTGTAATTAATTAATTATTAAAATGGGCACAATTGAAAAATTTTCGACCATAATCAGCTAGCACGTTTCTATAAATTCGATTGTAAGAAAGAAACAAGAAGAAGTTTGTTGCCGAGCTCAGAGAAATGCTTAGATAGGAGAAATAAGCGTATTGAGTCAACCAGGGAAGAGAGTCAACGAGGATTAAGGGTGAGGTGTCGGCGACCAGCGTCAGGAACTGCTCCAACTCGTGCTGCTGGTCCAAGTCGGACCGCGATCCCGGAGCAAATAGCGAAAGCGTGGGCGCTTTACCGGCAATGACGTTCGGATGGATGCGGCTTTTGTCACAAGCTCTGAAACTCAATTCAACTTGGGCAAAACTTTTCAAATACGTCTCGCGTTAAAATTTTCCGGGAACTCGGTCAACGCATTAAATCAAATGCCGCTCGCCCGCTCAATTAAATCCCGGCTCAACCGCTGATCTTTTCAACGCTAAGAAGGAAAACACCGTCCGAACGCCAGCAGCCACTTGGGGTTTCCGCGCAGGCGGATGCGGAGTGTCAGCAGCGCCCACAACAAATTCTGTTCCTTCGCGAGAAATCCCAACCATGTTTCCGCGTCGGCGGTAACCTTGATGTTCGGCTGGCCGAGCAACCCATTTTCAATCGTCAGTTTTCCCGCGCGAATGACCACGGTCGTCTCAACCTGCTCACTGCCCGTGAAAACGAAGTGGTAGGTGGCGTCCAGTTTTCCAGCCGCGTGACGCTGAAATGCATTCGGCATTCCTTGTAACAGTGTGGCAATAGTTCGCGGACGCAGCGAGCCACGCACATGACGAACGGTCTTGTGCGGATAACGCTTCTGCACATGAGCCTCCGCATCCGAGCCGGGGATGACATAAATCGGCTCGCGCTTCGCCTGCAACGGACGCATCACTTGGTCCGCGAAATCTTTTTTCGAGGTGAGATACGGCCCGATCACATCCTCGCCCGCCGGACACGATGACAATGATGTCAAT
>JACPVY010000410.1 GCA_016197345.1 Burkholderiales bacterium | reverse complement strand
GATGCGCGACATCGAGCGCCGCGACGGCCCATATCTCGAAGACGGCGGCCTCAAATTCAACATAGGTTTGATGATGCTTGCCATAGTGAAATTCCAGCGTTTCCTTGGAAATGTGCGGTGCCAATGCGTCTAGTTCATAAGGCAATGCTGGCAAAGTATGTTCCATGGTATGTCCTTTTCTGATTTCTGAGTTGGGTGAATGAAGCGCCTTTTTTCGAGAAGCGCTATTGTATGTCGGAAGCGCGCCCTCTGCATTGTGCATAGAAATTTTCACGCGTTCTGTGCGCAACACCGCTTGCCGCTAGGCTAGGAGTTTTCCGTCGGCAACACTTGCACCTCATTTACGGCGATTTCGGCTTGCCCTTGCGCTAAGCGCAGATGCAAGCGCGCTGGCGCATGTAGCGTGTCGGCGGCGCGTATTACCTGTCCCTCGACATCGCTGACGATGGCGTAACCGCGCTCTAGCGTGCGCTGCGGATTGAGCAATTCTAATTGTGCCTGCAAGGCGAGTAGCGCTTGCCTTGCTTGTTGTTGCTGTTGTTGCACCGCTAAGTTTTGCCGCTGTGCCAGATGGTGTAAGCGTTGACGCTGTTTATCTACCTGTGGCACGCATGCGTTTAGGCGGCTTTGTAGCGTCTGTAGCGTGTGGCGTGCGTTTTGCACTTGTTGCTGGCGCGCATGTTGCAGGCGGCTATGCAGGTGCGCGAGGCGCAGGCGCTCACGTTGCACTAGGCTCGCTGGGCTAGGCAGACGGCGGCTGAGGTAATCCAGTTGTTGCGAACGGGTGTCTAGCAAGCGCCTGAGTGAACGCTGCATTTGCTGTGCTTGATGCGCTAGCCAGCCTTGCCAATCGCTCGTCGCACCACAGGCCATTTCAGCGGCGGCGGTCGGCGTCGCCGCCCGTACATCAGCGACAAAATCAGCAATCGTAAAATCAGTTTCATGACCAATGCCCGTGATCACCGGCAGCGGGCAAGCAGCGAGGGCGCGCGCGACGATTTCTTCGTTGAAACACCATAAATCTTCAATACTGCCGCCACCGCGACAGAGCAGCAACAAATCGACTTCATTGCGGCTGGCCGCAGTCTGTAGCATTTGCGCAATTTTTTCCGCTGCACCTGCGCCTTGCACTGGCACCGGGTAAAGCACAATCGCCAAATGTGGGCTACGGCGTGCGAAGGTGGTCAGCACATCGCGTAGCGCGGCGGCTTGCAAGCTGGTGATAATGCCGACGGTACGCGGGAAAACCGGCAGCGGACGTTTGTTTTCCGGTGCAAACAAGCCTTGCCGCGCCAGTTTTTCCTTCAATTGCACAAAGGCTTCGAATAAATTGCCGACACCCGCGCGTCGAATCGCTTCTACATTCAATTGATAGTCACCGCGTGGCGCATACAGCGTCACCAGCGCCCGCACTTCGACCTTATCGCCTTCACGCGGTGTGAACGAGGCATATTGCGCACGACCGCGAAACATCACGGCCCGCACTTGGGCGCCATCATCTTTTAATGTGAAATACCAGTGGCCAGAGGTAGCGCGGGTGAAATTCGAGATTTCACCGCTAATCCAGCATAGCGGTACCTGAGTCTCTAACAAACGCGCAACGGTTTGATTGAGTTGCGAGACGCTGAGCACCTTTGCGCCGGCTGGTGTATTCGTTTCGGCGCTGCTTTCTGTGCTTGAAAAAAGATCTGGGTTCATGCTGGTTCACTCGCTGACGTCGATTTCGGATGATGGTCGCGCATTGTATGTCACAACAATGAAGGCTGTCGTGAAAGGCAAAACGTATGTGTATGTCGTAGGGTGGGCGACTCGCCCACCAAAAGTGTGCACCTGTACCGCCCAACAATTGAGAAAAATACGTCGTAAATCGCACCTTGCCGATGATATAAGCCAATATGAATGCTGAGGATGACCAGCTTTTTTGGTGGACTTGTGCCCACTCTACGTCATGCGTTTTGTCTTTTGCGACAGCCTCGCGAGGGGAGAGGGGATACACCTCACAAGCGCCGTATCCTTTCGCGACAGCCTCTTTTTGCGCGGGAGGATTTTTCTAAGCGTTGATTTTTTGACCTTGTCCACCTGCCTGCGCATTTGCCTGTTTACTAAGCACGGCGAAAAATTCCTTATAAATCAATCACTTTGCGCAAACGCTAGTTGCTTGTTCACACACTTATCCACAAAAAATGTGGAGATGTGTGGAAAAATATTTTCGTGCCAAAGAAAAATATTTTGATTTTGCTATCTTTTTCACCAAAATGGCCATTCAGCACCGCTTTGGGGCGTTTTTCATCTATTTGCCACATTTTTGAGCACGAGAAAAATATCCTTATAAATCATGGGCTTTGTGCTGCACTGCGGCACTTGCACACATGCTTGTCCACAAAAAATGTGCAAAAAAGCCGATTTATGCACAATGTGGAAAAGAAAAATCGCACCTGTGGATAACTTCCCACAGTTTTCCACAATGTCATGCTTTTTTCATAAAAGCCAGAAAATTCCTGCTTGGATCGAAGTTATCCACTGCTTAAATTTTGAGCATTGAAAAAATATCCTTTAAAATCAATGCACTTAGCGCTTGTTACGCGGCTTGCCCACAAGCTTGTCCACATTTATTGTGTAGAAATGCACAGGCTTCGTTTTGCAACCTGAATTCAGGCTGATGCCGTCGGGTAAGTTAAAAATTTGGCAGTAGAAACATTGTTTTTCAGATATGTTTATGCCGCATATGCACAATTCCCTCCCATTTGCTGCTTTTTTGAGCACAGCAAAAAAAGCCTTGTAAATCAAGGCTGCAAACCACATTCCTCAAGCTTAGCCACAGACTTGTCCACAAAAAATGTGCGCAATCGTTTGCGCGGCCAAAAAATGGCATTTTTACCGACTAGATGTGTGGACAAGTCTGGAAGTTGTGAAAAATGCTATTCTTCGCGCTGGCTTTATCAACAAATTCCTGAAAATGCTTTTACGCACACTGCCTATAATTTGAGCATTGAAAAAATATTGAATAAATTCAATGACTTATATGATGTGCTTGGGGCTTGCACACATACTTGTCCACAAAAAATGTGTGCAACGTGAATAACTGGGATTTGGAAATGCCCTGTGGATAACTATTCAAGCTGATTCGTGCGCGTGCTAGCACTTGCCCGAATGGCTGCAACACGATACATTGCCGCATCTTGTCGGTTGCATATATGTTTTAGCGTGTGCGCCGGGTTTTATTGTTCTTCTGAAGGAGTTTGTTTTGTTAGACATTTTTAGACAAGCTGGTTGGCCCATTTGGCCTTTGTTGTTTGCCTCCATTATTGGTCTGGCCTTGGTGGTTGAGCGTAGTCTGTCCTTGCGCCGCAACCGTATCTTGCCTAAGCAATTGCTGGAAGAAGTGGTTCGCGTTTATCACAATGGCAAGATCAATGCCGAAGTGGTAGAAAAACTGGAACAAAACTCGCCGCTAGGCCGCGTATTAGCCGCAGGCTTGCGCAATGTGAATGCGCCGCGCGATGTGATGAAAGAATCGATTGAAGAAGCCGGTGGCGCTGCGGCGCATGAATTGGAACGCTTTTTGACCACG
>JACPVY010000077.1 GCA_016197345.1 Burkholderiales bacterium | reverse complement strand
CTGGTGATTAATTGCGGAAAGCTGCTTGCACCGACGATTTCAAGATCAAACGCCTGATGCTTGCACATCACTTGGTGGTTATAGGCGGCCTGCGCTAAGACGTAGGACAGTTGTTCGCGCAAAATGCGATTTTCTGTACGAAGATTATCCTCATCCGCGCCCTCAGCGACTGGCGCAAGCTCATCCAACAGGCCAACGGCAGCGTCTTCAATACGATGCGACGGGGCGCCTGATGTGGTGTGCGAGACGGATTGCGTCATATTTACCTTGCCTAAGATTGCTTAGCCTATCTCCTGAATAGACTAGGCAGAATTTGTTATCTGCGCCTCCCCTGTCACTTTCCGTGCGCAGGGTGATTTTATACTACTGCTTGCGCTTGAGTGCCGCAACCAGCGTTGTCCCTTATTTTTGCGATCGCCTATTAGCTGAAAGATTGCCATACAAACGGGGACTTGCCTGGCCATTCGCCATCATTTTCACTACATCACGATACAGACTCTGGCTCTCCCGCGTAAAATAGCGCAACTTATCGCCTTTTTTGCGACTTTTTGCCACATTTTATCGCTCATATAGCTCACTATGACCATTTTGCTCTCGACCCTCAATGCCCGCTATGCTCACGCCTCCCTCGGGCTACGCTATTTGCTGGCAAACATGGGGCCATTGCAAGCGCAAACCCAATTAATGGAATTCGTTATCGGCGGCAAAACCACCGACATGGTGGAACGTCTGTTAGCCCACTCCCCCCGCATCATTGGTTTTGGCGTCTATATCTGGAATGTGGAAGAAACGACGCGCTTAGTTGCCACCCTAAAACGGGTCGCGCCAGATGTCGTCATTGTGCTGGGGGGGCCAGAGGTTTCATATGAAACCGGCGAGCAAGAGATAGTACGCCTTGCTGACTACGTCATCACGGGTTGGGGTGATATCAGTTTTGCCAGTCTGTGCCAGCAGATTTTACACGGCCCCAAGCCTTTGATGAAACAACACGCTGGATTGCAGCCGCCTTTAGCGCAATTACAACTACCGTATAGCCTCTACGATGAGAAAGATATTGCTCATCGTACAATTTATGTCGAAGCCTCACGCGGTTGCCCGTTCAAATGCGAGTTTTGCCTCTCTAGCCTCGATAAAACGGCATGGCCATTTGAGCTTGATCATTTCTTAGCCGCGATGGAAGATTTGTACCAGCGCGGCGCGCGACTCTTCAAATTTGTTGACCGCACCTTCAACCTGAATGTGAAGACCAGTTTGCGTATTTTGCAGTTCTTCCTCGATAAAATCGCCGCGAAGCCAGAAGAAGGCTTATTCGCCCACTTTGAACTGGTGCCAGATCATTTGCCAGAAGCCTTAAAGGCTAGCATTGCGCAATTTCCGCCGGGGGCATTGCAATTTGAAATTGGCATTCAAAGCTTCAACCCCGAAGTGCAAGCCTTGGTCAGCCGCAAACAAGACAATGCTAAAGCCGCCGCCAATATCGCTTGGCTGACCCAACATTCACACGCCCATTTACACGTCGATTTGATCGCAGGCTTGCCGGGGGAAGATATGGCCAGCTTTGCGCGTGGCTTTGATCAACTAGTCGCACTCCAAGCAGATGAAATCCAATTCGGCATCTTGAAACGCCTACGCGGCACGCCGATTATTCGCCACACCGCAGCCTTCCAGATGGCGTTTGATCCCTACCCGCCTTATACCATTTTGGCCACCGATCGGATTCCATTTGGGCAAATGCAAAGCTTGGTGCGCTTTGCACGTTTCTGGGATTTAGTCGCTAATTCGGGACGTTTTCAACATACTTTGCCGCATTTATTGAAAGATGCGCCATTTGACAATTTCTTGCGCTTATCTGAATGGCTGTATAGCAAAACCGACGCCACTCATCGTATTGCGCTGGATAGACTCGCTGGCCTCGTCACGCAATGGCTACAACTGGAAGGAATGCCGAAAGAGCAGGCGGTGCGATTAGTTGGCAGCGACTATGCAGGTCGCCATGCTGCCGTAGCGCCAGCAACCAACGCCGCCAGCAATGCGCTACCACAACGACAGGCGCGGCATATGTCGGCGAACGAAAACGCTAGCGTTGCCGCGTAACCATCATCCGCCGCCAAGACAATGCATACTTCGCTCTTCTCTGTCACTTCTGCTGCATCTATCGCTTGTACCCAGCATGCCTGATACCACCCCACCGTCAATTCAATTACCAGCCAACAGCAGCGACGCTACCGTGCGGGTTGCGGGCAGTTGGCTGGTACACATGCTGGCACCCGCAAGCACAATGCGCACGCTACAACGTGCGCTACAGCGCTATGCGCCTGAGCAAATGCGCAGCTTTGAATGGGATTTACGAGCCATCACCAGTCTTGATCACATCGGCGCGCAATTGCTCTGGGCTAGTTGGGGCAAACAGCGCCCACCACGTCTGCACCTCTTGCCCGCACATGAAGCTTTTTTTGAGCATCTGCAACAAGTCAGCACGCTGTCGATGCCCAAAATCGCTAGGCGCGATTTCCATAGCGTTGCCACGATAGGGGAAAAAGTCCTCGGCTTTTTCACTCACATTCAGCAAATTGTGCTGTTGCTCGGGCAATTGACACTCGATAGCGCCCGCTTGCTACGCCATCCTTTACGCGGGCCGTGGAAAGAAGTCTCGGCCAATATCTATCGCGCCGGTTTTCAAGCGCTAGGCATTACCGCGCTGGTCGGGGTCTTGATCGGCATCGTGATTTCATATTTATCCGCTCAGCAATTACGCAATTTTGGAGCCGATGTCTTCATCGTCAATATGCTAGGGATCGCCATCATCCGCGAACTGGGGCCGATGCTGGCGGCGATCTTAGTCGCGGGGCGTTCTGGGTCAGCGATTACGGCGCAACTAGGCGTCATGCGCGTCACCGAAGAATTAGATGCGATGGCGGTGATGGGAATTTCACATGGCTTTCGCTTGATCTTGCCGAAAGTGCTGGCGCTGGCAATTGCCATGCCGCTACTGGTGATCTGGACTGATGCCGCAGCGCTGCTCGGCGGCATGCTAGCGGCGAATTTAGAGCTGGGGATGTCGTACGAATTTTTCTTGCTGAAGCTGCGCGATGTAGTGCCGCTCGTCAATTATTGGATAGGACTAGGCAAAGGCGTGGTGTTTGGCATCTTGATTGCGCTGGTAGCCTGCCATTTTGGCTTGCGCATCAAGCCCAATACTGAAAGCCTAGGCCGTGGCACCACCTCATCGGTCGTTAGCGCGATTACTATCGTCATCTTCGCCGATGCGATTTTCGCCATTGTCTTCCGTGGCATTGGTATTTTGTTTTAAGCAGCCCAGATGAACACCTCCGCCCTCCCCCAACAAGCCGCACCACTCGTGGTGGATATCGACCATCTCTGTACCCGTTTTGGCCGCACGGTGGTGCATGAAGATGTTTGCTTGCAAGTCGCGCGTGGCGAAATTGTTTCCGTCGTGGGTGGCTCTGGCTCGGGCAAAACGGTTTTGATGCGCCAAATGCTAGGCTTAGAACAACCATATAGCGGCTCGGTGCGCGTCTTCGGCATTGATGTTCATCGCAGCAATAGAATGCAATTGCAAGAAGTTCGCAATAATTGGGGCATGTTATTTCAACATGGCGCGCTATATTCGGCGCTTAATGTGTTTGAAAATGTGGCCCGCCCACTGCGCGAAATGCGCACCCTGCCCGAATACGTCATCCGCGATATCGTGCTGTTGAAATTAGATATGGTCGGTTTAGGGCCAGAACACGCGATCAAAATGCCCGCCAATTTATCTGGTGGCATGATCAAACGGGTTGCCTTAGCACGTGCACTCGCGCTCGATCCCAAGCTGTTATTTTTAGATGAACCCACCGCTGGCCTCGACCCCGATCGCTCGGAATCCTTCGTTGCCCTCATCAAAACGCTGCACGCAAATTTGAATTTAACCGTGGTGATGGTGACACATGATCTCGATACCTTATTCGCGCTATCGGGCCGAATTGCGGTACTTGCGGATAAAAAAGTCATCACCACTGGCTCGACGCGCGAAGTGGTGCAATTTCAGCATCCCTTTGTCGAACACTTTTTCCTCGGCGGACGCGGCTTGCGCGCCCTCGATGCACTGGCAGAACAAGAACAAAAAGCGCGGCGCGATATTATCTAAAACCACTGTACTGTAGCCAACAGGCGACACTGTGCTGCTTCTCTACCAATTACAGCGTCAATAACAGGCGACAACTTGCCCTGTTCATCTTCAAATCTCCAATACAGATAGCTAAAAAGCGCCACTGTGCCATAAAAAATTATCAATTTCTGTATCTGTATTTGCAGTACAGTTTTTGCTATTCTGCCGCCGACACGCACTTTTGGCGTGAGCGACTCCAAGGAAATACGATGAAAAAACTGCTCTTGCACACCATTTTGCTATTCGCAACTTGCTACCTAGCTAATCAGGCAATCGCTGCGCCATGGGGCTTTAGCCACGGCATGAATACCGAGTTACTCGTCACCAAACTGACAGGTAAGGCCCCAAATCAAACATGTGTAGTCGATGAAAAAGATGCTGCATTCAATGAAATGCTGCCTGACTTCGATGATCCAAATAAACTCCGTTTGCTCCGTCTACGTGATTCAGGGATTGATCATCTGCGCTTGCCAATTGATATGCATTTTTTGTATAGCCCAACATTGACAGCAAATAACGACCATTTGCGCGCAGATAATGTCGGCAAGCTGCTGGATTACATCAGCGCCGTAAATGACAAAGGACTCAATGTGATTCTCGATTTACACATTGCGCGACATGTCTGCGGCGGCAACTTTGGTGACACCTATTCCCAATTCATCGAACAAAAAACCAAAATCGTCAATGGTGAAGAAGTGTATGACCCTGCCGATTTGCCAGCGCTAGCCGGGCGCCATGACGCCTTTGTCGATTTTTGGCGTAGCTTAGCGACACAAATCAACTTGCGCATCCCATATCCGAATAAAGTGATGCTAGAGCCGATGAATGAACCCAAGTTTTTAAATAAACAAGACGATTGGCTACAATTCCAAGATCGATTAGTGAAAGAGATTCGTCAAGCAGCCCCACAACATCGCGTCATAGTCACTGGCAGCTACTGGTCTAATATTGACACCCTAGTGGGCAAATTGACGAGTTCAGGCGATTCCGGCCCCTTCAATCCAGTCACACCCTATATTGATCCGATCACTGGCAAATTGGACGACAAAATCGTCTATAACTTCCATTTTTACGAACCGATGGTGCTGACACACCAAGGGGCAGATTGGGGG
>JACPVY010000409.1 GCA_016197345.1 Burkholderiales bacterium | reverse complement strand
TACGCGTGAAGTCGATGGCGGTTTGGAAACCGTTTCCCTGACTTTGCCAGCCATCATCACCACCGATTTGCGCTTGAATGAGCCACGCTATGTGACTTTGCCTAACATCATGAAGGCAAAGAAAAAGCCACTCGACACCGTCAAACCAGAAGATTTGGGCGTCAACGTCACGCCACGCTTGAAGACCTTGAAAGTGGTCGAGCCACCAAAACGCAGTGCTGGTATCAAAGTGCCAGACGTCGCCACCTTGGTTGCGAAGCTGAAAAACGAAGCGAAAGTGATCTAAGGCTCGCCCCACAAACTTATCAAGCGATGGTTGCTAAGCATAGGAATCTGGCCTAGCGTCGCGCAGAACAAGGAATAATCATGACTGCATTAGTAGTTGCTGAACACGACAACGCTGCCTTGAAGGGCAGCACCTACAACACCGTAACCGCTGCCGCTCAATGCGGTGGTGATGTGCATGTGCTGGTAGCAGGTTTTAACGCTGCTGCTGTAGCGCAAGCAGCTAGCCAAATCGCTGGCGTTTCCAAAGTCATTTTGGCTGATGGCGCGCAATTCGAAAATGGTTTGGCTGAAAACGTGGCTGAACAAGTATTGGCCTTAGCAAGTGGCTATTCGCACATCTTGGCACCTGCTACCGCTTACGGCAAAAACATCTTGCCACGCGTTGCCGCTAAGCTGGATGTCGGTCAAATCTCTGAAATCACCAAAGTCGATGCGCCAGATACTTTTGAGCGCCCAATCTATGCAGGTAACGCGATTGCTACCGTGCAATCGCTGGATGCGGTGAAAGTCATCACCGTGCGTACCACCGGTTTTGATGCCGCCGCCGCAACTGGTGGCAGCGCTAGCGTGGAAAACGCAACTGCCGTGGCAGATAGTGGTAAATCGAGCTTCGTCTCGCGCGAAGTGGCGAAATCGGATCGTCCAGAATTGACCGCTGCAAAAGTCATCGTTTCTGGCGGTCGCGGCATGGGCTCGGGCGATAACTTCAAAATCCTCGAACCATTGGCAGATAAACTGGGCGCAGCGATGGGTGCTTCCCGTGCTGCAGTCGATGCGGGCTTTGTGCCGAACGACTGGCAAGTTGGTCAAACTGGCAAAATCGTCGCGCCACAACTGTATATCGCGGTCGGTATTTCTGGCGCGATCCAGCATTTGGCAGGGATGAAAGATTCGAAAACGATCGTTGCGATCAACAAAGATCCAGAAGCGCCGATTTTCTCGGTGGCGGATTATGGCATCGTCGGCGATTTGTTTGAAATCGTGCCGCAATTGGTTGCTGAATTGGGTTAATTGCCTCTCTAGCTCCCCTAATTGCATCGCCTAGCGAGCCACAGGTTACTGTTTAGAAGTTGCCTGTGGCTCGTTTGCATTTCAGCTTACCTTTTTGCAAATTTAAGCCTATAGCATTCCCTCTCGGAGAAGAAAAATGAGTTATACCGCCCCCATCAAAGACATGTTGTTTGTCATGAATTCGCTTGCTGGTTTGGAATCGATTTCGATTA
>JACPVY010000408.1 GCA_016197345.1 Burkholderiales bacterium | reverse complement strand
TAAAGAATTAACGAGAAAATGTGTCCAACAATTCAAAAACTAAGAATTCGGATACAGTGCGCAACATGCGCAAAACAAGTGCCGCCTGTGCTGCTATTACAGCAATTTTGCAACGCAACATGCTGACCAGAGCAACAACCTCAGCAACACAATGACTGTGAAGTCAAGCAACCTTAGATTTTAGCACAAAACCCCTTTTGCCATCCGCCTGAAAAAATGAAGGCTTTCGAATGCAGATAAAACTGAAGTGAAGCCTTGAAAAACTGCCGTTTTTCCGCACTTTCAGTCCTGAAAAACTGAACAAAATCCTACTGGGTTTGCTCTATGATGCGACTGACGTGCTATTGTTAACTAGAAAGCCTGCTTCATTCGGCACTGTTTTATTTCTTCGGAGGTATTATGAACCAAAACTTGCAACAAATTTATGACATTTCTGGCGGCACAGCGGTTCGCAACCGCGTGTTGCGTAACACCTACTGGCTACTAGCATTGTCGTTAATACCGACGGTGATGGGTGCTTGGATGGGTGTGCAGTTCAATATCAACGTGTTTGCACTGGGCTTTTGGCCTGGTTTGATCTTGTTTTTCGCGCTTTCCTTTGGTTTCATGATTGGGATTCAGAAAAACAAAGATTCCGGGCTCGGCGTCGCCTTGCTGTTGCTATTCACGCTCTTCATGGGCACGATGCTATCCGGTTTGCTGGGCCGCACTTTACGTTTTTCGAATGGCCCAACGCTGATCATGCTAGCCTTCAGTGGCACCGCAGTAATCATGGCAGCAATGGCAACGATTGCCACCGTTTCGAAACGCGATTTCTCGAAAATGGGTCAATGGCTGTTCATGGGCGTAATCGTGCTATTCGTTGCTAGCTTAGCCAATATTTTCTTGCAAATCCCAGCGCTGTACTTGGCTTTGTCGGTAATGGCGATCGTGATTTTCTCAGCATATTTGCTGTATGACGTAAACCAAATCGTCACTGGCGGCGAAACCAACTACGTGATCGCTACCCTGCAAATTTATTTGGATTTGTTCAACATCTTCCAAAACTTGCTGTCCTTGCTGGGCATCTTCGGCGGCGACGATTAACTGTAACGGTTAGCTAATTCTCGCTGATTAGCCCACAAAAAAGCCGACCAATTGGTCGGCTTTTTTTACGTTCAAAAGATCAATCCAGCAAATCAAATACCGCCATCGACTCGACATGCGAAGTGTGCGGGAACATATTCATCACACCTGCCATTGTCAATTTATAGCCCGCTTGATTGACCAAAATCCCAGCATCGCGCGCTAGCGTTGACGGACTACAAGCGACATAGACGATGCGACGCGGCTTATATTCACGCTGCTCAGCGGTCAAGCCAGCAATCGCTTCACACACCGCCATCGCGCCGTCGCGTGGTGGATCGATCAACATGCGATCAAACTTCCCTAGCGCGATCCATTCTGCCGTCGTCATTTCAAATAAATTGCGGGTGGAAAAACTGGTTTTCTCGGCCACACCATTGAACTTGGCATTGTCTAGCGCCCGCTCGGTCAAACTACTACTGCCCTCAATACCCACCACGCTAGTGGCTAGCGTCGCAATCGGCAATGTGAAATTGCCCAAACCACAGAACAAGTCAGCCACCCGTTCGTTCGGCTGCACTTCCAGCAAACGCAAAGCGCGCGCCACCAACACGCGATTGATATGGTGGTTAACTTGGGTGAAATCGACTGGCTTAAATGGCATTTTGATGCCAAATTCTGGCAACAGATAATGCAATTGCGGCTCTAGCGGATAGTAAGGCACGGCAGTCTCCGGCCCTTTTGTCTGCAGCCAGAATTGCACTTGATGCTGATCGGCAAAGGCTTTTAGCTTTAGCTCATCGTCAGACGTCAATGGCGCCATGATGCGCAACACCATCGCCGTCACATCTTCACCGACCGCCAATTCGATTTGCGGCAACTGATCAAAAATCGACAGGCTAGCGATCAGGCTGCGCAAAGGCAGCAACATGTTAGAAACATGTGGTGGCAGAATTTCGCAGGATTTAATGTCGGCGACAAATACAGAGCGCTTTTCGTGAAAGCCGACCAGCACTTCGCCTTTCTTTTTCACATGCCGCACTGATAGGCGAGCACGATAGCGATAACCCCAAGTCGGGCCGTAAATTGGCCGCAACATGGTTTCGGGCTTCACTTTACCGATATGCCACAAATTATCTTCTAGCACGCGTTGTTTAATCGCGACTTGTGCCGACGGTTCTAAATGTTGCATTGCGCAACCACCGCACATACCAAAGTGGGGACACTTCGGCGTCACTCGCATTGCCGATTCGCGCAGCAAGGCGCTCATATTGGCAAATTCGAGGTTTTTCTTTTTCTTGAAGGTAGAAAAAACGACTTTTTCGCCGGGCAAGGCCCCTTCGACGAAGATCACTTTACCCGGTGTGCCGTCTTCGTTAGCGACATGACCAACGCCACGCGCTTCCATATCCAGCGATTTGATTTCTAATATATTTTCTTGCATAGCTTGACCGAACCCGCGCAGAACGCTAAACCCGCCATCATAGCAAGGAATCGCGCACCACGCCGCGTGCAGCCATCGCCCGCTTCAATTTCGATAAAGCTTCTTGTTGGATTTGCCGCACGCGCTCACGCGTGACACCCATCTCTTCCGCAAGCGTCTCTAGCGTCGCTGGATCGTCGTTATCTAAGCCAAAACGACGCATGATGACGATTCTTTGCTTATCAGGAAGTTTGGCCAACCAATCACGAACTAGCACCGTCATTTCATGTGCTTC
>JACPVY010000407.1 GCA_016197345.1 Burkholderiales bacterium | reverse complement strand
TGGGGCCTCGGGTGACTGATAGAGCTACTCCAGCGGTCTTAGGATGACGCAAGACGTATAAGCCAGGCTGAAGCAAAACAATTGAACTGGAAATTTCCATTTTTAGGTTTCTTATTGAGTAGGGGCTAAGTTCATAACTTAGCCCAGCTGCAAGCGCTCGATGAGTAATTTTTATGCTGCATTGCCACACATCCTTAAGCAACGGATGAACGGGGTGACAAACGCAGATAAATCTTATAACAACGCAAATTCTTTGATGTAATCAGCATAGCGCGATTTTTTCGTGGCGTGCACTATTTTAAGAAAAAAAACCCCAAATGCATACGATTTTCCACAATTTTGCCCACAAATATCCTGTGGAAAACAGTCAACAGACATATTTAAGCAAAATAATTTCCACTCAGAAATATTTAAATTGGAGATCTATTTTCATCAGAAACAAAAACTATGCTGATAAGCAAAGTCCCGGTGACCGCACTCAAAACCTGCTTATTGCTCACGCTTTTGTTTCAATTTCAACTTGATTTGCGGCATTGCAGCAAATGCCGCTTTCTCACCCTCGAGAATGGCTTGATTGCGGCCATTGAAATCATTGCCCTTCATTGTCCCCAACGCTGGTGCGATGACGATATCGGCGTCTTTCAGCTCATGGAAATTTAAGCGCTTGCCCATAATCGCAAACGTTTGCAGCAAGATTTCGAGTGAGCTTGAGGCACTCTGCGCTTCTGGCTGTGAAGAAATATTGACGGCGATCACAAAATCGGCGCCCATATCGCGTGCAATATGCACTGGCACAGGGGCAACTAAGCCGCCATCGACATAGCTACGCTCACCGATTTTAACTGGTTGAAAGACGCTAGGAACGGAAGACGAGGCACGCACCGCGATACCAGTATTACCTCGCTGAAACACCACAGGCTCACCGTTGTGCAGATCGGTGGCGACAGCGGCAAATTGAATTTTGAGTTTTTCGATAGGTTGTTGATTGACTGCTTTATTGACATAGGTCTGCAGGGCTTCACCTTTCAACACGCCGGAAGTCTTAGTGAACAAGGGCACCGCCCAGTCCGTTATCCCAGCCTCGTCCATTTCCATTGCCATTTTTTGCAGCGCGAAGCCAGAATTGCCAGCGGCATACAGCGAACCAACCACGCTACCGGCACTGGTACCGACGACGATTTCCGGCACGATACCTTGTGACTCTAGCGCTTTGATGACACCAATATGCGCAAAACCACGCGCCGCACCACCACCTAATGCCAATGCAATGCGAATCTTGCGCGGTGGTTTCGGCGTTACGACCTGCACCACTTGCGGTGTAGCGGGAGATTCTGTGGTTTTACAGGCTAGCAAGCTACTAGCAGCAAACAGCGATACAAAAAGAGCGGAAAAACGACGGCGCTGGACAGACATTGGGGACATAAGTGGCTTGGTTATAATGGTCAAATCAGGCGCAATACGCATTTCACGCCTGTGCAAACTGCCATTATAACAAGTACAGCGCAAAAGCAGCGCGATTTTAGGGAAACACCGACAACGTCACGCTAGCCCAACGCCAACCACAACTAGTCATGCCAAATCGTTTTGCGTTCAAAACATGCACTAAAACGGCTCCCCTGCCCCGGCTCTGAACTAATTTGCAATACCGCGCTATGCCGTATCAACACGTGTTTCACAATTGCTAAGCCTAAGCCTGTACCCTGGGTATCGCGCGAGCGGCCTTTATCAACGCGATAGAAGCGCTCCGTCAAGCGTGAGATATGCTGATAACTGATACCAATGCCGTTATCTTGCACGCTAAACTGGGCACCCCGTTCGTCGCCCTTCCAGCTAATCAAAATATTGCCGCCATCGGGGGTATAGCGCACCGCATTTGACGCCAGATTGCCAAACGCGCTACGCAATTCATCCAAACTGCCTGCCACATCTGGGCCATCGCACTCAAGCGTAATCTGATGCCGCCCCGCAGATAATGCCCTAGCGTCTTGCGCGATCTGTTCGCTCAGCGCATGCATATTGACGCGTTCAATCCGCAAGCTATATTCGACTGATTCCAAGCGCGATAAGGTCAACATATCGGTCACCAGACTTTGCATACGATTGGCCTGCTCAGTCATCAGTTTCAAATGCCCATTGCGGGTTTTAGTATCCAAATCCGGTTGCGCTGATGCGATTTCGAGGAAGCCAACGATCACCGTCAGCGGCGTGCGTAATTCATGCGAAGCATTGGCGATAAAGTCGCGCCGCATGCGTTCTATGCGATCAGTTTCGGTGACATCATGCGTTACCAAAATTTGTCGCCGATTTTCAAAAGGAATGACATTGACTAACAAGCGCCGTTCGCGTTGCGTCAACATTAAGGGCTGATCATAGCGGCCCAAAATAATGTAGTCGATAAATTCTGGATTGCGCACCAAATTGGTAACGCGCATGCCCTTATCGCGCTCATGTTGCAAGCCCAAGTGCTGCTCCGCTGCCGGATTACACCATTCGAGAAACAGCACATCGTCCATGATGACAACGCCATCTGGCAGCAAATGCATGGCTTGGCGAAAGCGCGCCAACCATTCACTCAACTCGGCTTGGTTTTTTTCGTCGTCGCGACGCAAACGATACAGGCGCGAAAAAATGTCGGTCCACGCCCCCCAACCATCGGGCAAACGCGTGCTTTGTGGATTATCCAACCAATTTGCTAATTTATAGAGATAGAGCAACTGCATGATGACCATCGCCAGCAACAGCGCGACGATGACAAGCATCGCTGTGAGCAAACCAAACAAGGCCCATACAACACCACCGCCAATCAAAATTAAGATTGAACGGAGTGCGATAGGCACCCAAAATACTGCTTTTGGACTCATAGTATTGGATACGGCGCGGGGAAACCGCTATAGAGACTCAGTGATGCGAGTTTGCACCACCAGCCTTACAGTAGAGAGATACATGGCGACGCGCACTGTTTATAAAAATACGCGTGAACCACACTTTGCATTATTTTTCTGACAGCATATAACCGACACTGCGTACGGTCTTAATCAAGTGCTCGGCTTCTTTCAAGGCTTTACGCAAGCGTAACACATGCACATCGACAGTCCGCTCTTCGATCACCACATGATCACCCCACACTTTATCGAGCAATTGGCTGCGCGAAAAAACCCGTTCTGGGTGGGCCATGAAAAATTTCAACAGTTTGAATTCTGCATGGCCAATGTCGATTTTTTGATTATCCATCATCACTTTGCAGCCAATCGGATCTAAGGTAACCGAGCCGATATTGAGCACGCTTTGCGCGTGTTCTGGCGCACGCCGCCGTAGCAAGGCTTTCACCCGCGCTAGCAATTCACGTGGGGAAAACGGTTTCGTCACATAGTCATCCGCACCATTATTGAGGCCAGCGATTTTATCTTCTTCCATGCTCTTAGCAGTAAGCATGATGATGGGAATATCATTGAACTGGCGATCAGCCCGAATGCGCGACAACAAGCGCAAGCCAGATTGATCAGGCAACATCCAATCGAGCAAGATCAACTGCGGACTACGCCTTTGCAAAAATTCCCAAGCATCATTTGCGCTATGGACGGCAACCGTATTCCAACCCGCGTCCTTGAGTGAAAAACTAATCAGCTCAACGATTGCGGCTTCGTCTTCAACTATCAAAATCGTGGTTTTATCTACTGCCATGATGTCTTCAATCAATCATTAATGATGCATCGCGGTTGGAAATTACCCCAAACCGAGAACACTAGCGCGCTAAAAATCAACGCCCTTGCGCCATTTTCTCGGCCACATAATCGGTGTGACGAATATCTTTGCCTTCGACAATATAAATGACGTATTCGGCAATATTTTTGGCATGGTCGCCAATCCGCTCAATCGATTTCGCCACCCACAAAGTATCGAGTGCCACCGAAATCGTGCGCGGGTCTTCCATCATAAACGTGATCAGATTGCGCATAATCGAGCGAAATTCGTGGTCGATTTCGGCATCATGGGCAATCATTTTGACGGCTTGCTCAGCGTCTAAGCGCGCAAAAGCATCGAGCGCATTGTGCAACATAGTGCTCGCGCTACTGGCAATCGTACGCACCATATTGTAGTGATTGAGCGCCGGATGATTGCTACGGCCGACCAGCGCTTTTGCGGTACGGGCAATTTTGGTTGCTTCATCGCCGATGCGCTCCAAGTCGGTAATCACCTTAATCGTCGCCATCACGGTGCGCAAATCATTTGCGGCTGGTTGGCGTTTGACGATCAAATTGCTGCAAGCTTCATCTAGCGTCACTTCCAAATGATTGACGTTTTCATCTGATTTCATCACCTGTTCAGCGCGCTCTTCATTGACCAAACGAAAACAAGTCATCGCATCCAAAAACTGTGTCTCAACCATACCGCCCATCAGCAGCACGCGTGAACGTATTGATTCCAAATCTAAATCATATTGCTTTGATGAATGTTCGCCCATCATTGGCTTTCTCCAATTATTAATTTCTGAGGTGGCAGCACTCTGCTGATTGCTATGCTAGCTTGCCGCGACATCGAAACCGGACCATCCAGTCTCAACGCCGCTCGACATTCCTAGACCATACTAAGATAAGGCAGAGCGCGGCTTGGGTATGCTATAGCGCGGTGGAAACAGTGGAAATTGGATCGAGTGCAGAAGTCGGTTCATCCAACAACAATACTTCCGGCTTCACCGCCACGCCACGTGCGATGCACAAACGTTGCTGTTGACCACCAGAGAGGGACAGGCCACTTTTATTCAGCTTGTCCTTCACTTCACCCCATAGCGCCGCCTTATTCAAAGCCCACTCGACGCGTTCATCCATTTCCCCTTTTGAGAGATTTTCATACAAGCGCACACCGAAGGCGATATTGTCATACACCGACATCGGAAATGGCGTCGGCTTTTGGAACACCATGCCAATTTTAGCGCGCAACATATTCACGTCTTGATCTGCATCCAAAATATTGCGTCCTTGGTACAGAATATTGCCTTGCGCTTTTTGCCCTGGGTACAAGTCATACATGCGGTTCAAGGTGCGCAACAAGGTCGATTTACCACAGCCAGATGGGCCGATAAATGCTGTCACCTTTTTTTCATGAATATTTAAATTGATGTTGTGCAGGCTTTGCGTTTTGCCGTAGAAAAAATTCAAATCTTTGATTTCAATCGTGACTTTCGGTGCTTCTGCCGAATGTGCTGCTGACATATTGTTAGGCAAGCTCATGTATATATTCGCTCTATAAAAATTTTAATGTTGATTTTTTTGGCTAAACACCGTGCGCGACAAGATATTCAAACCCAGCACGCCAAAGGTCACAATCAGCGCCCCACCCCAAGCTAATGCGCGCCAATTATCGTATGGGCTCATCGCAAATTGCAGAATCACGACTGGCAAGTTTGCCATCGGGGCATTCATGTTCGCGCTAAAAAATTGGTTGTTCATCGCGGTAAAGATCAATGGTGCAGTTTCACCCGAGATCCGACCTAACGCCAGCAATGCCCCCGTGATAACGCCTGCTTTAACCGCCTTCAAGCGCACCATCAACGCCACTTTCCAGCGCGGCGCACCGAGTGCAAATGCGGCTTCGAGCAAGCTCGTTTGCACCAAGCGCAACATATTATCGGTCGTGCGTACCACCACAGGCACGGCAATCATCGAGATCGCAAAGGTGCCTGCCCAACCAGAAAAGTGACGCACCTTCGCCACGTATAGCGCATACACAAACAAGCCAATCACAATCGATGGCGCCGACAACATGATGTCTGTCACAAAGCGTGTGATTTTGCCAAACCAGTTGCGCTCGCCGTATTCGGCTAAATAGATACCAGCGAGAATGCCAATCGGCGTGCTCACTAGCGTCGCTAAGCCCACCATCATCAAGCTGCCGACGATCGCATTGAGCAAACCACCACCATCGCTCCCCGGTGCTGGCGTCGTTTGCGTAAACATACTGAGATTGATCGCCGCGCCGCCTTTGATTAATAAGGTGGTCAAAATCCACAACAACACGATCAAACCAAAGCTCATCGCTAACACCGACAGGCTGATACCAATGCGATGCATCAGCAAGCGACGGCGATAGACCGGATTATCTGAACGAGCGGCCGACGCCTTCGGGCCAGTTGGGGTACCAGAGTGCATAGCAGAAGCAGTCGTATTCAAAGTATTCATTTCGTTCCTTCGCTACGGCTCATACCGATCAACATAAATTTAGCCGCAGATAAGACCGTGAACGTAATCACAAACAGAATCAAACCAAGCGCATAAAGCGAGGAAACGTGCAAGGGTGAAGAGGCTTCCGCAAACTCGTTCGCTAGCGTCGAAGCGATGCTATTGCCGGGTGCAAACAACGACCAGCTCAGTTGGTTGGCATTGCCGATCACGAAGGTAACCGCCATGGTTTCGCCCAAAGCACGGCCCAAACCCAACATGACACCACCAACCACACCCGTTTTGGTATAAGGCAAAACGATTTTGCGCACGACTTCCCAGCGTGTGCAACCAAGGCCATAAGCGGATTCTTTCAATACCGCTGGCACCACTTCAAACACATCGCGCATCACCGAGGCTATGAAAGGAATAATCATCACCGCCAAGATCAGGCCGGCGGTTAAGATGCCGATGCCCATCATCGGGCCTTGAAACAAAGCGCCGACCACTGGCATTTTTCCTAGCGTCGCTTTCAAAAATGGTTGTACGTATTCTGCAAACAAGGGCGCAAACACAAACAAGCCCCACATGCCGTAAATAATACTTGGCACCCCTGCTAGCAATTCCACCGCCGTGCCCAGCGGGCGGCGTAACCATGCAGGGCAAATTTCAGTCAAAAACAAGGCAATGCCGAAGCTGACCGGAAAGGCGATGATCAACGCAATAAATGCCGTGCTCAAGGTACCCACGATTGCAATCGCGGCACCAAAATTATCTTGTACGGGGTCCCACTCGACAGTGGTAATAAATTTCGGGCCAAAGTGGCTCAGCGCTGGCAATGAGCCATGCACGAGCGACACAATAATGCCCAGCAAGACTAATAAAACAGTCAAGGCAAACAGCATCGTCACCTTGTGGAAAATAAAATCTTGGATACGTTGCTTGCGCATCACGCGATGCATTTGCGCCAAACTCACTTCATTTTGGCTATGCAAAGTCGGCGCGGAGGAAAAATTGCCCGCAGTGTCGGCGCGAAAGGCGTCAGGCTGGGTGCTAGGAGAAATGTGGGCGCTCATGAAGGTCGCGGTAAGGTTATTCTTATCAGACAGCAAAAGTAGAACAGGCAGGAAGATCAATGGTGGCGCACGTCAGCAACACTTCAGCACTTAATGAATAGACAAGGAAGCGACTGCTGCACGACCATTTGCAGCGGTTTGGCATTTGGCCGCGCCGCTGCGATACAGGCTCTCAAACGCAACAATTACCAAACTGCTTTGCCGCTGCTATCTTTGAAATTCGATTTCCAAGAATCTTGCACCAGCTTGCTGACGTCTGCTGGAATAGCGACGTATTCCAAATCAGCAGCCATCTTGCCGCCGTTTTTGTATGCCCATTCAAAGAATTTCAACACTTCTTTGCCTTTTGCCGCGTCTGCTTGGGTTTTGTGCATCAAGATGAAGGAAGCACCAGTGATAGGCCAGCTTGCTTTACCTGGTTGATCGGTCAAGACCACGCCCATGCCTGGGGTTTTTGCCCAATCTGCATTCGCTGCTGCGGCTTTGAAGGTTTCGTCGTCTGGCTGCACCCATTGACCATCGCGGTTTTTCAGTTGGGTGTATTCCATTTTGTTTTTCTTAGCGTAGGCGTATTCCACATAGCCAATCGAACCACGGATACGTTGCACGTTAGCAGCGACACCTTCGTTACCTTTGCCACCGACACCCACTACCCATTTCACCGCTGTGCCCACGCCAATTTTGGCTTTGAATTCAGGATGCACTTTGGACAAATAATCGGCAAACAAGAAAGTCGTGCCGGAACCATCAGCGCGATGCACGACGGTAATGTCATCTGCTGGCAATTTCACGCCAGGATTCAAGGAAACGATTTCAGGCGCATTCCATTTTGTGATTTTGCCGAGGAAAATGTCACCGATCACTTGGCCATTCATTTTCAATTGGCCGCCTGCGATGCCTTCCAAATTCACCACTGGCACCACGCCACCCATCACGGCTGGGAATTGCACTAAGCCATCTGCATCCAATTCTTCTGCCTTCAACGGCATATCAGAGGCACCGAAGTCAACCGTTTTTGCCTTGATTTGCTTGATCCCGCCACCCGAACCAATCGATTGATAGTTCAAGCCATTGCCCGTTGCTGCTTTATACGATTCCGCCCATTTGGCATAAATTGGATAGGGGAAGGTCGCGCCAGCGCCAGTCATATCTGCCGCAAAAGCATTTGCGGCCAGCAAGCTGACTGCGGCACCAGCAACAAAATTTCCGAAATAATTGATGAGTCGCATAACAGTTCCTTGGGTTAATTCAAACATGTGACATTCCGCACCAAGCGAGAGGGATCACACACTTGCTAGACAGACAGATTTTGTCCAGCGCCACTGTAGCCACGAAATATGACACGTTTATGACATCTCGAAATAATTGCTGTCGTGCAGCAATTAAAGCATTCTCAGAGTAGCGCTATGGCATTACAGCAACAATCTATTCGACACCCAAGACCAGCTTAGCGCCCAGCAAAAATCGGTAAAGCGAGCCCCCTTCTATATAGAGAGATGAAATTTACACACCCAAACCCCAGTGAAATATGACAAAACGATTAAAACAATCATAAAAATGCGCCAACTACTCGCAAATGTACTCAACTCATTAACGCACGCAGAGCAAATACATAAATGACGGGAATTATGACAAGCACCGCTCGCCAATTATGACAAGATTAAATGCAACAAAAATCCTTGTCATATTTCCCCAAGAGCAAGTCATATTCGTGTCACATGACGCCGCTATAGTGTTGGGTCATTCTCGGGGTAAAATCTTTAGCACTACAGGCTCACCTTCGGTACACAATAAGCAAGCGACGGATACAGCAACGCCGCCGAATCTGCCCGGTGATGCCAACAAATATGCATCAGTAACAAGGAAATGACATGACGCAAAGTCCTGAAATAACAAAACCAAAAGAATTTTTAGATCGCGAACTGTCACAATTGGCGTTTAATCGCCGGGTCTTAGCGCAAGCCGAAGACCATAATCTGCCGTTAATGGAGCGCTTACGTTATCTATGTATTGTCTCTAGTAATCTCGATGAATTTTTTGAGGTGCGCGTCGCCAGCTTATTAGCGCGCGGTAGCGGCCATCATCATTTATCCGAAGACCCCGATCTTGCCGCTAGCCTAGAGCGCGTCAGTCTCGAATGTCACCAATTAATCGCCGAGCAATATGGCATCTTAAATGCGGATTTATTGCCGCAATTAGCTGCTAAAGGGGTGCGCTTATTACGAAACAAAGACCGGAATGAAGCGCAGCGTGCGTGGGTTAAGTCATATTTTGAGCGTGAAGTGCGCCCGATCCTGACGCCTATCGGTCTCGACCCGTCCCACCCTTTCC
>JACPVY010000406.1 GCA_016197345.1 Burkholderiales bacterium | reverse complement strand
GCAGCGAAACACTTGCACGATGGGCGCGGCTACAGCACGCCAACTTGTCAGTCATTCGAAGCGAGCTTCGAAGTAATTTTCGTGAAAAACACACGTAATGCGAAAAAACCTGCACAATTATACGCTTAGCGCTAAAAATTCAATGTACTTGGACTACGCTACTTGCGCTTTATCATGCCAAGTAGCAATATTAGGAGCCGCTGCAAAACTGCATGGACTGCACCAAAGGTGTTTGAACCATCGCCGTTTTCATGCGGTAAGGCGAGAATGACGGGCCCGTCAAAGGCGAGTGATTCAACGCGACCGAGTACCGAAGCGGCGCTAGCAGCCTCACTTGCATCTCGCTATGAGTTATTTGTTTTTAGTTAAAGGAATAGTTATGCCATCGTTTGATACCGTCTCAGAAGCCAATATGGTCGAAGTAAAAAATGCGGTTGAGCAATCGAACAAAGAAATCTCGACCCGTTTTGACTTCAAGGGTAGCGACGCCCGTATCGAGCAAAAAGAACGCGATTTAACCGCGTATGCCGATTCAGAATTTCAATTGACCCAAGTGCGCGATGTCCTGACGGGCAAGCTGACCAAGCGAAACGTCGATGTGCGCTTCATGGATGTCGGCAAAATTGAAAAAATCGGCGGCGACAAAGTCAAACAAGTCATCAAAATCAAAAATGGTATCGAAACCGAAGACGCGAAAAAAATCGTGCGTTTGGTGAAAGATAGCAAAATGAAAGTGCAAGCCAGTATTCAAGGCGATGCGGTCCGCATCACTGGCGCCAAGCGTGACGATTTGCAAGCCGCCATTGCAATGTTGAAACGCGATGTGAAAGATTTACCACTGGAATTTAATAATTTCCGCGACTAAAATTTGGTGAACGGGAAGCTCGAAACCGCACAGCACGCTGCCGGGCTTTCCGGCGGGAGTTCGCAACGGTTTTCAAGCTCCCGATTGTAAGGTAAGTAAGGTAAGGCGTAAGGCAGGTGTTGGTATGGTGGCCTCGCAAGAATAATTTGATAAAGAACAGGTTCAACATGGCGCGCTATAAATTTCCAGCCAACAAACCCGCGACCACGGCAAGTCGCGTTGCGCGCAATGCGCCGCCCAAGCCAGATCCGTATAAATCTGCCTTGGAACGCGACTATCCCCGCATTATGGAGACGATACAAGTGATGTGGGGATTTGAAGAAATGAATGGCTTTTTCCGCAAGCTATCCATCGATGACCGTGGTGGCCGTCAAGGCTTCCCACCCGACGCATGGGAAGAAATCCAAGCACTGATGTCGCTGCATCTGATTATCTATCCCGAAAAGAGCATGTTTTGAACACCACCCTCACTCAGCAACCACGCAGTTGGCGCATCTTGCGCCGACTGTTATCGCTATTTCCTTTCCTTTGCCTGCCATTTGCTCATGCCGCTGAAATTAGTGTGATTGGCGTCTTTCCCGGCAAAGCGGTGCTTGTCATCGATGGCGCGCAACCCAAAACCTATTCGGTTGGTGCCAATCTCGCTGGTGGTGCGAAATTAATCTCAGTGGACAACAATGGCGCTGTGATTGAAAGCAATGGCAGACGCGAAACGCTAGGCGTTGGTCAACACATGCAGCCGCTACGCAATGTGCGAGCCAAAGTGGTCTTGCAAGCCGATGTCAATGGCCACGTCGTGACGCAAGTTAATATCAATGGCGGCGGCACCAGAATGATACTCGACACTGGCGCCACGCTCGTCGCCCTGCCCGCGAGCGAAGCCCGACGTTTGAATATTAAATATCAAAACGGCCAGACGGCTTTTCTCAACACAGCCAACGGCAGATCGCAAGGCTATGTCGTCAAGCTTGATTCAGTGCGCATCGGCGATTTGCAATTGGATGGCGTCGATGCGGTGGTGGTGGAAAATGGCTTGAATGTCGGTTTGCTAGGGATGTCGTTTTTAAATCGCACCGATATGCATCGCGAAGGGCGCGAAGTGACCTTAATCAAAAATTAAAGCCGCTCGCACGGAAGGGAGTCGCGAAAAACGTTAGCCTCGCTTCACTAGGATAAAGCGAGGCGCGCAAGTTCAAGCAATGCCCGCGCAATCGACTTTTCGAGCTTCTTTGGATTTGCCCGCAAATGCGGCAGGTGGTGATAGGATGCGTTTTCGCTGCTCGCTCGCAGCATTCACTTCTCCACTTCCTAGACGCTATGCAAATGACTCTCACCTCTCGCCTTACAATAGCGCAACTGGTTTGCGCCACCCTGCTCACCTATACCACTAGCTTTGGCGCTGTTGCGGCCAATACCGCAGCCGACGAGGCCATCGTCAAGCCCAATGAACATCTGACGGTGCAAGGCATTCCAGCGATTCCGCAATCACTGGCCGACCAATTAGCGCCCTATACCGAATTTCGCCCACGCGCCGCCCTTGGCTGGCACCCACGCGAGCGTAGCTTGTTGATTTCGACCCGCCCGGCAAAAGGCTCGACAGTGCAATTGCATTTGTTGAAAAAGCCGCTGGGGCAGTTGGAACAATTGACCGATTTTCCTGATCCAGTACGCGAAGCCCAATTTGAACCCAAACAAGGGCGCTATATCGTCTTTGCGAAAGACACGGGCGGCAATGAAGCGAGTCAGTTGTATCGTTTAGATCTGGCCGATCGCAAAGTGACGCTCTTGACTGACCCGAATGAACGACATCATCTGAGCGATTGGAGCCATCAAGGCAAGCACATGCTGATGCACTCGACCCAGCTCGACAAAACAGCGCAAGGCAATAGCCGCAAAGAAGTGACTTCCGATTTGTACGTGCTCGATCCGCTACAACCGCAAGCCAAACGCAAATTGGCGAGCTTGCCCGGTGGTGGCTGGGGCGAATTTACTTGGTCGCCAGACGATAAGACTATCGTTGGCATCAATCGTAAATCGATTAATGAAGCCAGCATCTGGTCTATTGATGTGAAAACTGGCGCGTATAAGCAATTGCTGCCGCTCGCGAGTGACGCTGGCAAGCAAATTTCCTATGGCCAATTGGAATTTAGCCGCGATGGCAAGTCCTTGCTCGTCACCAGTGACGTGGAAGGCGAATTTTTGCAATTGATGAAAATCCGCTTAGCCGATTTACAGCGCACCATTATCAGCAAAGATATCCCTTGGGATTTGCACGAAATCAAGCCTGCCGAAAAGAGCGATATCGTGGCAGCGGTCGTCAACCGCGATGGTTTGCCCTTGCTGCAATTATTCGATAGCGCGAAAGCAAAAGCCTTGCCGATTCCGAGCTTGCCAGTTGGCGCAGTATCGCATTTGCACTGGAAAGGTAATCAGGAAATCGCCTTTGATATCAATTCCGCACAAAGCCCAGGCGAAATTTATAGCTTGAATCTGAAGAGCGGCAAAGCAGAACAATGGACGCGTCCCGATGCGGATATTCTCAACACCGACAAATTCCGTAGCGCTGAAATTGTGCGCTGGAAAAGTTTCGATGATCGCACCATTAGTGGCTTAATCGCTCGCCCTCCTGCGCAAAACAGCGCTGGCAAAAAATTTGAAGGCCCACGCCCAGTTTTGATTGCTATCCATGGCGGGCCTGAAGCACAAGCGCAGGTCAGTTTCTTAGGCCGCAATAGCTTCCTCGTCAATGAACTTGGGATTACGCTGATCCAACCAAATGTGCGTGGTTCGGCTGGCTATGGCAAAAGCTTTTTGAAGCTAGACAATGGCATGCTGCGTGAAGATTCAGTGAAAGATATTGGCGCCCTACTCGATTGGATCGCCACCCAACCCGATTTGGATGCCAAACATGTGTTGGTGATGGGCGGCAGCTATGGTGGCTATATGAGTCTGGCGGTAGCCACCCATTATGCTGATCGGATTGTTGGTGCGATTGATATCGTTGGCATTTCGCATTTCATCACCTTCTTGGAGCGCACTGAAAGCTATCGCCGCGATTTGCGCCGGGTTGAATATGGTGATGAACGTGATCCTGCGATGCGCGCCTTCCTCGATAAAATCGCGCCCCTCAATAACGCCGACAAAATCACCAAGCCTTTATTTGTGATCCAAGGGAAAAATGATCCGCGCGTGCCCTTAGCAGAGGCCGAGCAAATCGTCGCCCGTGTCAGCAAAAATAATGTTCCGGTGTGGTATTTAATGGCCGATAACGAAGGGCATGGTTTTCAACGCAAACCGAATTTGGATTTCTATCTGTATTCAGTGACACGTTTCATGCAGGAATATTTGCTGAAATAAATCGCTACATAACCGTGTCGGCACACCGACGTTTTGCTCTTAGCATGCGGCGCGTCTTGCTCACCAGCAGCGCGCCGCTTCATTCCTTTTCCAAACAATGCACACTGCCACTTTTATTTTCGACAAAAAAGAATTCACCGAAGAGTTTCATCGTATCGATGCCATGATTACCGAAGCCGCGAACGCCACCAGCGGTTTTTTAGGGGCAGAAGAATGGCACGATCCCAAAACGGGGCGCGTGAGTACCGTCTATTATTGGGAAAGCGAAGAGGGCTTACAGCAATTGATGAATAACACTATCCACCGCGAAGCCAAAGCGCGCTATAGCGAATGGTTAGCAGGCTATCGCGTCGAGATTTCGCAGGTGGTACGCAGCTATGGCGATGGCAAGATAGCGCCGCCGTGTGGGGCTATCGTGTGAGGTTGGTAGCAGCCAAAAGAGCGCCGGTCCGCCCGTTCCTTAAAGGCTGTGGCGAAAGACCGTAGGGTGGGCGGAAAATCGACGGGGAGCATGCTCCCCGCCCGCCCACCACAAGTGTGCGCCAGTGCAGCCCAACAACAGGCAAAAAGAAACCCGCCTCGAATAGCACCGTGTCATTGATTAAGCGAGTAAAGAATGCTGAGCGCGATCAGCGTT
>JACPVY010000341.1 GCA_016197345.1 Burkholderiales bacterium | reverse complement strand
GGTGAACCGACTGCGATACCGATATCGAAATAGCCGTGATAGACGATGTCGTTGCCATCGACCGAGGAATTCAAAATCGGATATTTCTTCAAGGCCGCAACCGCTGCTTTGACGAAGAAGGACATGAAACCCAGTTTCACGCCATGTTCTTTTTCGAATTTGTCTTTGAACTTGTTACGCAAGTCCATCACAGGTTGCATATTGACTTCGTTAAACGTCGTCAAAATAGCATTGGTCGATTGCGATTGCACCAAACGCTCAGCGATACGCGCGCGCAGGCGGCTCATGGCCACGCGTTGTTCTGGGCGATCACCCAGATTTTGTTGCGGTGGCGTCGCTACTTGTGGCAAAGCTTCTTTGGCAGCAGGCGCTGGTGCCGGTGCGCTCACGGTAGGTGGATTGCTGATCGCTTGGATCACATCGCCCTTGGTGATGCGACGATCACGGCCCGTACCCGCGATATGATCAGGATCAATTTTGTGCTCTGCCATCATTTTTGCTGCTGCTGGCATAGCGCTACCTGCCCCGCCTTTCGCTGCTGCCGCTGGCGCAGCAACTGGCGCTGGCGCCGCTACAGGGGTCGCCGCTGGCGCACCCGCGCTAGCAGTTGCTTCGGTATCGATCGTCGCAATGACTTCACCTGCGACGACGGTGCTACCGTCGCCTTTGATGATGGAGGCGATCACGCCAGATGCTGGTGCTGGCAATTCCAACACCACTTTATCGGTTTCGACGTCGATCAAGTTTTGATCACGTTCCACTTTTTCGCCCACTTTTTTGTGCCAGGCTTGCAAGGTGGCTTCGGCCACTGATTCTGACAGCTGGGGTACTTTCACTTCAACGATTGCCATGTAATTCTCCGATTCTTGGTATGCGGTATCAATACACGCTGAGCAAAGGCTCGATGCTACTCAAACGTGCAGAAAAATATGCAAAGCCAGCCACGGTCGCTAGAGAACGGTGGCTGGCGCATTGCGTTATTTGGTCAGAACAAAACCCTTCAGTTTTGAAAACGCCGTTTCCAACAAGGCTTTTTGCTGGGCAAAATGCTTGTCGTAGTAACCCACTGCTGGCGAGGCGCTCGGTGGACGACCGGCATACGCCAGTTTTTGACCACTTTCGAGATTTTCAAAAATATTGTGTTGGGTTTGGAACCATGGCCCTTGGTTTTGCGGCTCATCTTGCGCCCACACCACTTCAGCCAAATTCGGGAATTTTTTCAATTCCGCAGCAAATGCCTTGTGTGGGAATGGATAGAGCTGCTCGATACGGATAATTGCCGTATCGTTTTGCGCACGTTCACGACGCGCATTGACCAAGTCGTAATACACACGGCCCGAGCAAATAATCGCGCGTTTGACTTTCTTCGCGTCGATTTTTTCATCCACTTCGCCGATCACGGTGTGGAATGCGCCCTTCGCCAAATCGCT
>JACPVY010000405.1 GCA_016197345.1 Burkholderiales bacterium | reverse complement strand
GGCGCATTTTTCATTTTGGAGCGCACTTTTGGGCGGCAGCCTGATTGGTTTGGCCGCTAGCTTACTGATTTTATTCAATGGGCGCGTGCTCGGTATCTCTGGCATCCTTGGTAGCCTGCATCAAAGCCAATCAGGCTGGCGTTTTGCTTTTTTAGCTGGCCTACTCTGCGCACCTATCGCTTACCATTATTTTTACGCCGCCCCAGTCATCGAAATCCAGACCAGCAACAGCGCTTTATTGTTGGCTGGCTTGTTGGTTGGCGTGGGGACACGTTTTGCGTCTGGCTGCACCAGCGGCCACGGTATTTGTGGCCTAGCGCGCACCTCGACACGATCTTTAGCGGCGACACTCACGTTTATGGCAGCAGGCTTCGTGACAACCTATATCGTTCGTCACCTCATCGGCAATTAATGCGCAACACATGCACACAAGGGGAATAGCATGACGCAAGCAGCCTCACCCGAACTCGCAACACCACGCTATAGCATCATGAGTCTTTGCACAAGTTTTGCTATCGGCTTGATCTTTGGCCTGGGCCTTCTGATCTCTGGCATGAGTAATCCCGCCAAAGTGCTCACTTTCCTCGATATCGCCGGACGATGGGAACCGACTTTAATGATCGTGATGATTGGTGCAATCAGCATCGCGAGCATCGGCTTTGCACTCGCCAAAAAGCGTTCACACAGTCTACTGAAATTGCCCATCTATTTACCGCAGCAAAGTGCGGTGGACAAACGCCTGATCGGTGGTAGCGTGATCTTTGGCATAGGCTGGGGTATCGCCGGCATTTGCCCCGGCCCCGCCATTGTATTGCTCGGTGCCAGCGCGCCGCAGGCCTTGTGGTTTGTCGCCGCGATGGCGCTGGGCATGTTGATCTTTGAGCTTTTTAGCCGCTGGCAAGTGCGCCGTGCATTACAGCGCGATGCGAGTCAACGATGAGCATCGCCCTCTTGCTGGGCATCTGTATCGGTGCCATTCTTGGCTTAACGGGTGCGGGCGGTGGCATGCTGGCAGTGCCTGCGCTCGTGACGGCGATGGGTTGGAGTATGCAACAGGCGGCACCAGTTGCCTTAATTGCTGTGTCCCTCAGTGCCACACTAGGTGCGTGGGATGGATATCGTAAGCGCTTACTACGTTGGCGCGGCGCACTCTTGATGGCGGCCAGTGGCGCACCGATGACTTGGTTAGGCGCGAAATTAGCGGCCCATTTATCGCAACCTATGCTGCAAGGCTTGTTTGCGATTGCGATGTCAGCAGCGGCAGTGCGCATGCTGCAACAAAGTGTGCCGTGGCGCCAAGCGGAAGCGGAAGCGCAAATAGGCCGCATCGCCACCGTATGCGAAGTGACCGGGCGCTTTCAATGGAATTGGCCGACTGCATTTTTATTGATGGCGATTGGCGCGCTGACGGGCACCTTGACAGGCCTATTAGGTGTCGGCGGTGGCTTTGTGATGGTGCCGCTTTTACGTCGCTTTTCGAACGTCAGCATGCATGGCATTGTCGCCACGTCACTCTCAGTGATTGCACTAGTTGGCCTAGCAGGTGTCGTCAGTAGCGTAGCGCGCGGCATTCATCTGCCGCTCATCCCTACCGCCGCCTTTGCTGCTGCCTGTATGGTCGGGATGTTACTAGGGCGCCGCCTTGCACAACATCTGTCGAGCAGCGCTGTACAACGCGGATTTGCCGTCTTGCTACTGCTGATTGCAGCCAGAATTGCATGGCAGGTGATGCCGAGCTTATTGCCAAACTAACTCAGCATCTGCCCAACTCTATGCCAAAAGCCATCCGGCACGTTTAACAACAGCCACGTCATGCCAGCATAGCGTATGCCTTTGCCTATCGCCATATACGCTACGCACGGCCAAAAAGGCAATTTCAACCATCCGGCGAGCGTGCAAATCGGATCACCAATTCCGGGCACCCATGACAGCAGCATCGTTTTCGCGCCGTAATGCGCCAACCAGCCGAACCAACGGCTTTGGCGCTCTTTTGCAAACGCCTGCTTAGCGCCCAAGCCCATCCAATAATCGACAATGCCACCAAGCGTGTTACCTAGCGTCGCCACCAAAATCACCACCGCAAACATGGATGGATTGGCTTTTACCGTGGCAAAAACCACAGGCTCCGAGCCAAGTGGCAACAAGGTTGCCGAAACAAAGCTGATCAAAAAAACCGTGCTCAAGCCAAACTGCGGCAAGGCTAACCATTTCAATAAGGCCGCGATGGCGCTTTCTAGCATAGTGCTCTCTTCATGTAATGAGTCGGTACTTAACAACACCCCGCCGCAAATTTGCCGCAGCGCGCAAAAAATCTGGCGTTGGAGTTTCTGGCATTATAATAGACCAGCCCCTAGCCCCGCCGACCTAGCGAGGGCAAAGGCTTCGCCGGCCCGCACGCCCATCCGTTTGCAGTGCCGCATTTTTGCCAAATGATGGCTAATGATTAGCTGAAACCATGGCTCATCCAGCCATTCTTCCTTCGAGGTTCCCCTTTACTTTTATGCTAACTGACCATGACAACTGACTATTTGAAAAAAATCCTGACTGCCCGCGTCTATGATGTTGCTGTTGAAACGCCATTGGAAGAAGCACCTTCCTTGTCGCAACGAATTAGCAACAGGATTTTTTTCAAACGGGAAGACATGCAAAGCGTGTTTAGCTTCAAGCTACGCGGTGCCTATAACAAAATGGCGCACCTGACGGAAGCCCAACTCAAGCGTGGCGTGATTTGCGCTTCCGCTGGTAACCATGCACAGGGGGTCGCCCTCTCGGCCGCAAAACTCGGTTGCCGCGCTTTAATCGTGATGCCGACCACCACCCCGCCAGTCAAAATCGACGCTGTGCGCGAACGTGGTGGTAGCAATGTCGAAATCGTCTTACATGGCACCTCCTATTCGGATGCTTATCAACATGCGCTAGTGCTGGAAAAAGAACAAAAACTGAGCTTCGTTCATCCGTTTGACGACCCCGATGTCATCGCCGGGCAAGGCACGATAGGGATGGAAATTCTGCGTCAGCATGCCGGCCCTATCCACGCGATTTTTATCGCGATTGGCGGTGGTGGCTTGATTTCTGGCGTGGCGGCCTATGTCAAACAAATCCGTCCCGATATCAAAATCATCGGCGTGCAAAGCGTCGATTCAGACGCGATGGCGCGCAGCTTAAAAAGTGGCCATCGGGTCGAATTAAGCGATGTCGGTTTGTTTGCCGATGGCACGGCAGTGAAATTGGTCGGCGAAGAAACCTTCCGCTTGGCGCAGTGGGCGCAATGGTTGGAAGTGTGTGGTGGGCAACATTCACCTTTGCTGAACCGGGTTGCAATT
>JACPVY010000276.1 GCA_016197345.1 Burkholderiales bacterium | reverse complement strand
GTCGCCGTAGACACGCCGAGCGACCTGGCTGATGACCGTCTGCTTCTCGGGCAGGTCGAGGTGGGTGATCCCGAAGTTCACCGCGAGGAACGTGATTCCGATGAACAGGATCCCCAGGAGGATGGCCATCGCCCCGAGCGTCGTGGCGGCGTTCTTCGCCTCGGGCGGCTGGAATGCCGGCACCCCGGTGGCAATCGCCTCCGTGCCCGTCAGGGCAACGGCGCCGGCGGCGAATGCCCGGAGGAGGAGCAGGATCCCGACCTGCTCCGGAATGTGACCGGCCTGCTCGACGATTTCCACAACATCACGATACATATAATAGGTATCGATGCCGTTGATCCGGATCGACATGGTAATCCCATGGCCCGCGTTGAGCACCTCGAATAGCGCTTTGAATGAAGTCAATACCACGCTTGCCAATACGCTCGCCGATTTGCGTAATACCCAAGCGCAATTAATCCAAGCAGAAAAAATGGCTTCGCTCGGGCAATTAGTGGCCAATATTGCGCACGAAATCAATACTCCAATCGGCGCGATTAAAGCCAGTGGCGAAAATATTGTGACGACCTTGCCAGAGGTGTTGGCGCGTATGCCTGTGCTGTTGCAAAGCTTGGAAGAAGGGCCACGCGCTTTATTTTTAGATTTGCTGCAACATGCTTGCAATTGTGTCAGCGAGGGCTCGGGCGTACGCTCTAGCCGCGCTTCACGCGCCTTGCGTCGTGAGACCGAAAAAATGCTGACGCAGTTAGGCATCAGCGATCAACGCAGCAAGGCCGATATGCTGGTCGAATTGCATGCGCAAACCAAGTTGCAACACTATTTGCCTTTGCTACAACATGCGCGTGCTGACGAGTTTTTGACGCAAGCTTGCCAAGTCGTGCTGGTATTGGGCAATGCGAGCAATATCCATCAAGCGGTTGGGAAAGTTTCGAAAATCGTCTTCGCGCTCAAAACCTTCGCCGAAGGCGAAGATCGTAGCGCCATGTGCGCCAGTAATGTGCAGCAAACTTTGCAAGCTGCACTGCAACTCTACCAAAGTCAAATCGCAAAGGGCATCGAATTGCATTGCGATTTTCAACCTGTCCCGGATTTGGTGTGCTTGCCAGAAGAATTGCTGCAAGTGTGGAGTATTTTGATTTTGAATGCCTTGCAAGCGATGGCATATCAAGGACGGCTAGAGATCACGCTCTCACAGCAGCAACATGAAATCGTAGTGCAAGTGCGCGATAGTGGTTGTGGTATCGCCAACGACTTGCTAGAGCGTATTTTCGAGCCATTTTTCACCACCCGGCCATTAGGTGAGGGCAGTGGTTTGGGATTGGGGATCGCGCAAAAAATTGTCGCCAAACATGGTGGGCGTATTCGGGTGGAAAGTATTGTTGGTCAGGGCTCGTGCTTTACTGTACATTTGCCTGTGTAGTGCGAGAGGGCCGCCGCTGCGCGTTTTTCCAACGCGGCGATGGGATGCTGAAGTGTCAAGGATTACCAGATTTTGAGAGGTAATTGCTCCACTAGATTTGTCGTCGTAATGATTCGTTTGCATAAGGCCACCTCATGCCCGCTCAGCGCTTAACGCAGTTGCGTACCCCACTCCCCAAAAATCGCTTTGGTGATGAAGCCCTAGTGTTTCGGCAAATTGCAGGCAAAGAAGCGATCAATGAATTATTTCACTACCAACTACTCGCGCATAGTACGCGGGCCGATATCAAAGCCGAAGAATTGCTCGGCAAAGTGATTCATCTCACGCTAGAAGATCAATTTCGCAAGCCCTGCCATTTCGATGCAGTGGTGCAAGAATTCGCCGCCGCGGGGCAAGATGGTGAAAGCTTTCTCTATGAATTAAGCCTCGTGCCTTGGTTTTGGTTGGCCAGTTTGGGGAGCGATTGCCGTTGTTTCCAAGATAAAACAGCGATTGAGATTATTCAGGAAGTGTTGCAAGACTATCCGTATGGCGTGAGGCTAGCGCTGTCAGGCACATTTCAAAAGCGCGAATTCTGTGTGCAATATAACGAAAGTGATTTCCATTTTGTATGCCGCTTGTTGGAATCAGAAGGTGTGTCATATTCCTTTGAGCACGACGCTGAGCGGCATTATCTGGTGCTTGATGATTTCATCAGTCCTAGCCGCACGATCAAAGGGCATGCCGACATACCGTTTCACACTAGCGCCAAAAATCGCGTCGATCAAGAAGAAGCCTTGAGCGCTAGCCGCGCGCGCCGACGCGTGACACCGGGCACACATGTGAGCGGCGATTTCCATTTCAAGCGGCCGCAGCAAACCATGTGGACGCATCGCCAATTGCCGAAAGACCATAGCCATGCGCGGCATGAGGTGTATCAATGGCCGGGTAATTTTCATCTGCATGATCATGGTCAGCAAGTGGCGCAGCTACGCTTAGAACAACAGCAAACCAATTTTGGTCATTTTGGCGTGCATAGCCATGTACGGGCGACGGCATTTGGTGCTAGCGGCGCGATGTTTGGCATGAAGCAGCATCCACAGCCTGAAATGAATCGACGCTATATCGTGCTCTCATCTTCGGTGTTCTTGAAAGAAAATCCTGCTACCAGCAGCAGCCAAAGTGCGCCGGAATGGCGCATACGTTTGCAATTAGCGGCCAGTAATTGCAATTTCCGGCCGCAGCGTAGCACTAGCTTGCCGCGCATCGATGGAGTGCAGACCGCGATTGTGACGACACCCGGCGACGAGGAAATTTGGACCAATGAATATGGCCAGATTAAAGTCAAATTCCATTGGGATAGAAATGCGCAAGAAGATGGCAAAGATTCGTGTTGGATACGGGTGGCGAGCGGCTGGGGTGGCGCGCGTTGGGGCGAATTGATGTTGCCGCGCAAAGGGCAAGAAGTGGTGGTCAGTTTTATCGACGGCAATCCTGATCGGCCGCTGGTGATCGGTCGGGTGAATAATGCGAAAAACATGCCGGATAGCTTTAGCAATCGTAGCGCGCTACAGGGCGACATCGCGCTGGCGGGCATCAAGAGCCGCGAATTATCGGGATCGCGCTATAACCAAATGCTATTTGATGACACGGCAGGTGAAATCCGCGCCCATCTTGAAAGTGAACATGGCAAAAGCCAGCTCAATCTAGGTTTTTTGGCGGAGCCGCGCCAAGCTGGCTATGCCGAGCCACGTGGCGAAGGGTTTGAGTTGCGTAGCGATGATTGGGGCACACTCAGGGCGGCGAAGGGGATTTTGTTATCAGCCGAAGCGCAAGTGGCGGCAGCGGGCGCTAGCCTTACTCGCCATCAATTAATCGCGGTGTTGGAGCAGGCATTGGCGCAAGCGCAGGCACAGGCCGGGAACGCGGCGCAAAACCAGGCGAATAAGAGCGATATCAAACCGCAACAAGCGTTGACCCAAGCATTGAAAGACTGGGATAGCGGTAGCAACGCTAAAAAAGGTGGGGGACAGGGTGGGGCGCCAGTGATTGCGGTCAGCGCGCCGGCTGGCTTTGCATTCGCCACACCGAACAGCGGCTTGCTCGCCGCCAGTATTCACCTCGACCTTGTGGCAGAACAAAACCAACATCTGACTGCCGGGCAGCAACTCAATTTGCAAGCGGGACAGAGCATCAGCCAATTTGCACACAGCGGCGATGTGAAAAGCATTGCGCATCAAGGGAATCACATCACCCAAGCGCAAAAGAAAGATGTGCTGATTGCGGCTAATCAGAATGTCAAAATCAGCGCGAGCGAAAACGATGTCGAAATCATCGCGGGCAAGGATATCAAACTCATTTGTGGTGGCAGCTATATCCACCTGACGGCGGGTGGCATAGAATTGGGGACAGACGGCAAAATCACGATGAAGGCAGCGCATATCGATTATCTTGGCGCAGCGAATATGGCCGCCGAATTGCCGAAGTTTGGAAAAAGCGATGCTGGGAAATTCTTTGCCTTGACGCAGGGTTTGACCAGTACGCCAGCCGCCGGCCAAAAATACAAAATCACCCTTGGAGATGGCAAGATCATTGAAGGCATTACCGATGCATTGGGGCATACGAGTCTGGCAGAAGGCTTGCAAATGCATATCGCAAAAATCGACATCTTCGGCAAAAAATGACAGATACCGCAAACATTCTCGCGCAGGGGCAGGCGACCACCACCGGCGCGAAAGATAAAAAAACCATCGCGCTGCAATTGCCGCTGCCGTGTATCACGATTTTGGTGCATGGCGTCAATGATTTGGGTGAGGCATATCAAGCGCAAGAAGAGGGAATTTGTCGTGGCTTGAATGAGCGCTTAAATCGTTCGCATAGCTTGAAGAAAGAGGGCGACGAAGGTCGGGGGGATTTGACCCCTAGCGGCTATCGCATGCCTAGCACCGACAAAAAAGATCCCTTGGTGGAAAACCCCGATACCTGGTATTTCCAACCGACCCCCGACGCTAATACGTGGAGCCCTGTGATCCCCTTCTTTTGGGGCTTTAGCGAAGCGGCGGGTAAGGTCGTGAAGACTAATTTGCATGGGCAATGGACCGACAGGCATGGCAATCGCTTAGATAAAAATGGCACGAAAGGCGGCGGCCCGTTTGCGAATGCGACCTCTAGCTTAGAAGCGATGTGGGATGGCGGTTTTAAAGGCGAGGTTGGCGGTAGCGAAATGATTGCGCGGCAAGTCAGTTCGGGTGATCCCACCCACGATTTGCGGAAAGCCCAGCCGCGCACCTATATGTTGATTGCAGCGCGACGTTTAGCGATGCTGATCAAATTGATTCGTAAGGGCCCGGGTGGGGAAATGATCGCGATTAATTTTGTTTGCCATAGCCAAGGCACGATGGTCACCATGCTGGCCCACGCGATTTTGGCTGATGAAGGTGGCAATAAATCGGCCGACACCTTGATTTTTCAAAATTCTCCTTACAGTATCAACGAAGCCTATTTTGGCAATGATGATAATCAGCAAACCAGCATTTCACGCATCACGACACTCAGCAATATTTTTAGATACGTAGCGAAATGTAAGAAAACGACGGTGCCATTGAGTGTTTTAGAGCAAATGAAGACAGAAAAAAATCCAGTGCCACCGATAGGCCCGAATTGGAAAGCGGGCGATGGCGCGATGCGTTGGGTAAGAACCGCTGGCAAGGCAATGCCATTTCGCGAACGCGATAATCGCGGCAAAGTATATTTATATTTCAGCCCAATGGATGCGACCGTCGGTTTGATGAATGTACAAGGGATAGGCTGGAGCGGTATTCCCGAAGAAGTAAAAACGACCTTGGAAAATGGCGATAGCGGAAATTATCCGGCGCTAGCGAATATGGGCGCAAATTTCCGGCAACGTATTTTTACCCGCACCAAGGTCGATGGCAAACAATTTCAAGTCGGTTTGCCGGTGCAGATGCATACCATGCGTGGCTATACCGATGTCGCTAGCGGCAATCATGTCGGTTCACGTAAGTCTTTACCCTTGGGGAGTCAGGTTTATATCAACGGTGAGGAATTGAATCCTCCGGTGACGCCTTTTTTTGAATCAGGGGAAGAAAAAGGGCATGAAGGGACGTTGGCCGTGGGGCCAGTCGATGCTGCCAATGCCGTTGCTGCAAGCGGCTTACCCATCGTTGCCACCGAAATGACGGATCCGCGTCGTATTCCTGTTGCGCCCATCAAGCTAACGCCGGAAGAATATGCGAAATTAGAAAATAGTTTACCGGGGCAAAGCACCTCGGATAATCCTGATGACAGGTTGCATATCACCAATATCCGGCCCGGCATACCGGGTAAATTGCAAGTCTCTTTTACCAAGAAATCGGCGAATCAATTAAGACGAGAATATCGGCAATCATCATATGCCGATAATTCCTATCATTCCGCGATACCAGCTAATCCAGATCATGCTGAAGGGGTGACAGCATATGATTTATCGTTGAATATGCCATTGGTGCCAGATCCCGTAGGAAAAACTTCGTATTGGGAATTTATTCGGGCGGTGGCGAATTGGCGGACGGATTGGAGTG
>JACPVY010000275.1 GCA_016197345.1 Burkholderiales bacterium | reverse complement strand
TGTCGCGCCGGCCGTGGTCGATGAACTAATGCGTAGCAATCTGGAAGATCCATTAGCCCCGGCGCGGCGCCAAGTCACCACACTGATCGCCGATATGGAAGGCTATACCACCCAAGTCGAGAGCTTAACTGCCGAAGAAGCGGCGCAATTAACCCGCGATTTTCTCGCGTGCTTGACTGGCCCCGTGCTAGATCAACGCGGCACACTAGATAAATATACGGGAGATGGCTTAGTCGCTTTTTGGGGCGCGCCCTTACCGATTGCAGACCATGCAGATCTTGCCCTTGATGCGACACTAGAAATCTTGCAGCGGGTACGCAATTTTAGTTTGCAACGCGTGCGCGAAGGCAAAGCGCCGCTACGCGTGCGCATCGGCATCGAAAGCGGCGAAGCGATGGCGGGGGATTTTGGTTCGAGTCAACGCAGCATTTATACCGCGGTCGGCGATAGCGTCAATGTCGCCTCACGCTTAGAGCAAATTGCGCGGGATTATCCGTATGACGTCATCATCGGCCAAGGCACGCAAGCCTTGGCCCAGCGCCACAATTTGCTGCATTTGGGCGAAGTGATGCTACGCGGCAAAGAAAAGCCCACCATCATTTATTCGATGCCAGAAGCCGCGTCATCCGCCCACAGGACACGCACATGATGACAGGCGCACCTCGTCCGCATAGCTGGCGCAGCTTGCGAACATGTGCGCCAGCACGTAGCGTTGCCTTAGCGCTAGCACTTGGTTTGGCACTGCTATGCCTACTCGCCCCACACGCCTTCGCCGAAGATGCTGAAGACAAATTATCGCCTGTTAATCGCGATCTCTATTTAGAAGCGATGCAGGCGATTTCCGAAGGTCGCAAACACGATGCGAGCCGTTTGCTTTTGCAAATGACGGCGAGCGAGCCTAAGCATGCCGGCGCGTGGTTGGATCTGGCCTTGATCCAATGTGAGTTAGGTAACGTCGAAGAAACCGAACGGCTCTTTACTGAAATTGAGCGCCGTTTTGCGCCACCGCCCGAAATCATGCAAATCATTCAGGCTCGACGCGCGATTGGCTGCCACAAGCGCACACCGCAAATGCTCTGGAATGTGATGCTCACGCGCGGCTTTGAGCAAAATGTCAATCAAGGCACGACCCACTCACTCTCCCCCTTCGGCGAAGCGACCTATATCACCAGCGATTCGCTGCCGAAAGCAGATCACTATCTCTTGCTCAGTGGCGACCTCGTCCGCGATGCCAACCAAAATGGCGGCATGCTATTTGCGCAATTCCAAGCGCGCCGCAACGATTATCTGGGGCAATACGATAGCGCCTCGATTTTCTTTGGCGCCGAACAACCCTTACGCCTAGGGCGTTGGACCTTGCGCGGCAGCGCTACCGCTGGCTTGCAATCGCTAGGGGGGCAACTGTATCAAAAATTCACACAATTGCAGGTCAAAGTAGCTCCGCCGCTTAACCTACCCGAAGGCTTAGAACTACAGCTCTCTAGTAGCATCAGTCATTTGCAATATTTAACGCTCAGCAATTTCGATTCCAATACCACCGAAATACGCGGGCAATTGCAATACAAGAAAAACAATGCCTATGGCTCGGCCAGCTTAGCGCTATTAAATGATCATGCGATAGATGACCGCCCCGGCGGCAATCGTCATGGCTGGCTTGCAAATCTGGTTGGCCGCGCCCATCTCTACCGCAATGTCATTGGCGAAGTCGGCTTCATCCACCAATCATGGCGCGGACAAAACCTGTTTTTGCCAAATTTTATCGATGAAATCCGGCAACAGCGCTTTCAAAGTCTGCGCGCAGCGCTGGTGTATCCTTGGGCCGATGGGCAAAGTTTGCAACTGGAAATGCGGCAAGTACGCAATAGAGAGAATATCCCCATCTTTCAGTACAATAACCGCCAGATTCAGTTGAGCTGGCAATGGCAAAGTCGCTAGCCTCAGCGTAATAGCGTAATTTTGAAGATGTGCCACGAAAAAGATAGGCTAACATGTTGGAATGGTTGTTATTCGGTAGCAGTGTGGTAGCGCTTAGCATTGGTTGTTTGATGCCTGCACGGTTGTTACCACCGCTACCCAACGATAAGCTGCTGCACTTCACTGCTTTTGCTGTTCTGACTT
>JACPVY010000274.1 GCA_016197345.1 Burkholderiales bacterium | reverse complement strand
GCTGATTAAAGGGAATAGATTGGCCAACAGGTAGAAAAAGATACTGCACACGGTTGCAACCAAGGCCCGCTCTAAACCGTGCGGCGTATCGCGGTATAAAAATGCTTGGCAGCGGTTGCAACGGGCTGAACCATAGGCATGCAACACCACTTCGGTCTGCAATAGATCACATTCGGGACAGGCCAACACTGTTGGCGTGCTTGTTCCGTCATGCGGCGCTTGCATGCCTGCCCCAGCCATTAGGCTTGCGCTAAGCGCATACACACGCGCTGCAACACGGCGTAGGCATAGCGTGCTGCGACTTTGTCGATGAAACGAACAAAGTCCACTGCCGATTCTTCATTCGAGCCATCCGAAATGGTGCGCATCACGGCAAAAGGTAAATCAAATTCGTGACAGACTTGCGCCACTGCCGCGCCTTCCATTTCAACTGCCAGCAATTGCGGCCAACTTTCTTTAATCTGCGCCATTTTTGCGCGTTCTTTGATGAATTCATCGCCGCTCGCGATTAAGCCGCGATGGACTTTTGGCGCATGCAAGGCAAATTCCAGTTTTTCTTCGGCGGCAATGGTGTTCGGGAAATCGTGTTGCAGAAAATCGCTGCACGCTAATGCAAGGGTTTCGCTCAAGGCGGCATCAGCACCAAACAGGGTTTTGCCAGTCAGCGGGATTTCATAGCGAGGAAAGAGCGGTGAGCAATCCATATCGTGTTGCACCAAGTCGCCAGCGACGACAATATCGCCAACCTTGACATGCTCGCTTGCGCCGCCAGCCACCCCGGTAAACAAGATGTGGCTAACGCCAAATTGTGCGATCAGCATGGTGGTCGTGGCCGCCGCCCCTACTTTACCGATACGTGCCAGCACACAAACGCAATCAATACCCCATAGCGTGCCGCAGGTATAGCTACGCATGCCATGCTGTTCGACATGTTTATCTTGCATTTGGGCGACGATGCCATCTTGTTCTTGCGGTAAAGCGCTGACAATTCCCAGCTTGATGCGATTGGTGGAGGCCAGATTCATATTGAAATTAGATAAAGTTAATGGAAATGCAGAAAATGCGGGAAATGCTCAGCCGCAGGTATTTTATGTTTTTCAGAGGCAAATTCACGGCTTTTTTTGCGCGACAACGGTATGTCAGCTATATGCAGCACGATGTCTCTCTTCTTTTGCAACACGCCCTGTCACGTTGGGACAGCGGTTTTCTTAGTATGCCAGAAATTTAATCGTATAATTGGCCCAGCAATGCCTAGCGTTCTTCGAATGAGGTTACCTTTTCCTCACTGCTCTTACCCCTCGTGCCCGCTAGTAGCAAAGCCCGAACGCACCGCCTTAAGGAATTCCCACTATGGATAAAGCCAACACTACGCAGGTGCGGCGCAATGCCGGGGCTATCCTTTTGCTATTCTTCGGCCTGACGTTAGCGGCCATCGTTGCCCAAACTTGGTGGGCAATTGTGCAAGACAAAGAATTGACACTCGCTTCTGAACGAGAAAATGGCTTAGTCGCGGTACGTTTATTACAAGAGCACGCGAGCCAAACGCTACAAGATGCCGAGCGCAAAATCCTCAGTGTGACACAAGCGGTGCAAAGCAATACCGACAATATGGCACAAGATGAAGTGCAGTTACGCGCTTTTGTCCACGATAAAGTGCTAGATGATGGCGCGATTAAAGCCTTGCAATTCATCAACCGCGATGGCGTTGCATGGGTTACTTCGCGCGATTTCACCCCCCATCACAACGACGTCAGCAACCGCCCCGATGTCAAATATCTGTTACTCCACCCCGAGACACTCGATAGCGTGATCGGCCATCCCTTTCAAAGTCGCTACGATAGCCAATGGGTCATGCCAGTATTGCGCAATTTATTTGATCGCCAAGGTAAGTGGTTAGGTTTAATCAGTGCCGATGTGCGGGTGTCATATTTCGGCGCGGTATATGCCCGGGCTGCAAAAGATAACGATGCGACAGCGGCGCTGTTTGCCAACAATGGTTTTGTGATTGTGCGTTCACCATTTGAAGCACGCTATGTCAATCGCGACATTTCCTCTTCTGCCGTGTTGCAGCAATTGGCAGACGGTGACGCCGAGGGCAGTTTTTCGCATGAAGATTTTTTGGATGACGAAAAAGCCCGGCTCTACACGTATCGGAAAATTCCCGGTTTTCCTATCACCACAGTCTATGGCCGCGATCTTGAAACGATATTGACGCCGTGGAAAAGCCGCAGCCAAGACCGCATTTTATTTGCCGCCGCCATCATTGCCCTGCTAGGGATGTTGACGTTTTATCTTTCCTACTATGTCAACAAACTGCATCACAACAAGACCCGTTTGCGCGAAAGTGAAAACAAATTCATCGGCTTGTTTCAACAATCCCCGCTCCCACTCGCTTTGTTGAATGTGGAAAAAGACTATCTGATCGAAGCAAATCACGTCTTTTTGCATCAATTTGGCTACGAACGGGAAGAATTGGTGCGGGTTCCGGCCTCGCATCAACAGCTTTGGCATACCAACGATGCGCACACGGCCTATCACCATTTGCTGCATAAGCATGAGGTGGTGGAAAAAATGGAAGTGGATTTACAACACAAAGATGGTAGCCGCATCACTTGCTTGATTTCGAGCCGCATGTTTAGTGTTGGCGGGCAGACGATGGTGATTTTTTCACCGCTCGACATCACCAATCAGCGCCTGATCGAAAATGAAATTCGTGATTTAAATCAAGAACTTGAGCAACGCGTGCGAAATCGCACTCAAAAGCTCGAGCAAACCAATCAAGAGCTTGCGCATACCCTGCATAGCTTACAAGATATGCAAAAAGATTTGATTCATGCCGAAAAAATGGCGGCGCTCGGTTCGCTGGTGACGGGTGTAGCGCATGAATTGAATACGCCGCTAGGCAATAGCATGACGATGGTCAGCTCGATGGTCACCGACACACAAAACTTGCTGCGCACGATGGAAGAACGCACGCTCCGTCGCTCGGAGCTAGAAACGTTTTTGAGTGATGGTTTGGATGGCGCCAATGCTCTGGTCACGAATCTGGCGCGGGCTGCTGAATTGGTGTCGAGCTTTAAGCAGGTGGCAGTCGATCAGGCGAGTAATCTGGCGCGCCATTTTGAATTGCGCAAAGTATTGGAAGAAATGGTGCTCACTAGCGCGCCCTTGTATCGCAATCTCAATATCAAGCTAGAAATGCATTTGCAGCCAGAAATTTATATGTACAGCTACCCCGGTGCGGTCAGCCAAGCGTTGAGCAATTTCATCACGAATGCCCTCAATCACGGCTTTGAAAACCGCGATCATGGCAAAATGACCTTATCCTGCCAGCTTATCAATGACGAAGAAGTGGAAGTCGTTTTTACTGACGATGGTTGCGGCATCCCCATTGCGCACTTGGGGCGGGTGTTTGATCCTTTTTTCACTACCAAGATGGGACAAGGCAGCAATGGCCTAGGGATGCATATCGTGTATAACCAAGTGACGGCGCTACTCGGTGGGGAAATTGATATCGACAGCGAAGAAGGGGTGGGGACGACGGTACGGATGGTGCTGCCGTTGACTGCGCCCGCGCTAAGGCAGGCGCAATCTGAAAAACTTGAGACAGTGATTAGCGCCGACGGCTAATTTGGCCATTTTCTACCCAGACCTTTTCACCACGATGCCAGCTTGGCACTTGATCAAAGCTATAGCTGACGATGCTGCCGTTATCCATCCGAATTTTGACGTCATAACGATTATAGGCACGGCTGTTTTGACGCTCAATTTCATTGCCGACTAAGCCACCGGTCACTACGCCAGCCACGGTTGCTAGTTTTCGGCCATCGCCACCGCCAATCTGGTTACCCAGCAAACCACCCACCACGGCGCCAGTCACAGCACCGGTGCCAGTGGTGCCAGCTGGTACCGTAATCGTATTGACACTTTGCACCACACCGCAATTCATGCAGACGGTATTGGTGTAAGTTGTCACCACTTGCGGCGCCGGAACGACGCGCGTGACTTGGGTCACTTGCGTGACAGGAACGGGTACATATTGGGTGACAACGCGGGTTTGCGGATAGTCTTCGTAGCAGCGGTGATGTTTATGATGGTGGTGATGTTTGCATTCACCATAATGGTGACCACGGTCGTGATGTTCGTCATGGTCATGTGCACTGGCGTGAGCGGCGGGAAGTAAGCATAGTGCAAGGCTGGCGAGGCAACTCGCGAAAAAGGTATTGATGGCATTCATGGCGAAACTCCGATCAGAGATGGTTCGTGCCTAAACGTTAGGTTGATGCAAATTGCAGACACGAAACTTAGTACAATTGTAAGAAATTGTACGCTAAATTTTACTTTCTTGTGGCTAGCCTGTAGAAACAGTGCAGCCCTACTTTTATTGAGATAACGATGGAATTACTTTTTCTCGGCACCAGTTCCGGTGTCCCTAGCAAAGAACGCAATGTGACGGCCCTAGCAGTCATGGCCGACAATGGCAAGGGTTGGTTTTTGGTCGATTGCGGCGAGGCGACGCAACATCAAGTGCAATACACCCACCTTTCTTTTCATACGCTACAAGCAATTTTCATTACGCATTTGCATGGCGATCATTGCTACGGTTTGCCGGGCTTTTTGGCCAGCGCGACCATGGCTGGACGCACCGCAGATTTGCCGTTCATTGCGCCGCGTGCCGTGTGGAACTGGCTACAGGCGACGCAAGAGCATACTGAATTACATCTATCCTTCAAGCTGCAATTTTTTGCCGTCGAAGATTTCACCGGCTGGCAAAACGATGAATTGCGGTTAGAGAGCATCCCCCTGTCGCACCGGGTGCCATCGTATGCCTGTTGCTTCACCGAAATTCAACGGCCGACGCTTGATGCCGCCAAGCTGCAAGCGGCGAATATTCCGCAAGGCCAAATCTGGGGCCAATTGCAACGCGGGCAGGATGTCAGCTATCAGGGACAAACCTTGCACGCCGCCGATTACCTGCACTACCCGCATAGTGCACGCCGCATCGTGGTCGGGGGCGATAACGATCAAGTGCAATTGCTACGCGAGGTGTGCGCGCACGCTCAAGTGCTGGTGCATGAAGCGACATATTGCCACGATGTTTGGCTGAAAGTGGGTGCGCAAGTCCAACATAGCTCGGCGCAGCAAGTAGCGGAATTTGCCGAAGAAATCGGCCTAGCCAATTTAGTGCTTACGCATTTCAGCCCACGCTATCAAAATGATGCCAGCCGCTCGCCTTCGATTGCAGACATCGAACAAGAAGCGCGTGCGCATTACCACGGCAATCTGATTGTGGCGCGCGACTTTGCTCGTTATCGGCTGGCAAAAGATGGGCAATTCAGTTGTTTGCACGAGTGAGTTGGCGCGCTAATTGGCTAGGCGGGGTC
>JACPVY010000273.1 GCA_016197345.1 Burkholderiales bacterium | reverse complement strand
AAGCAAGACGCATGACACCTCCGAGCGAGAGAGGAAAAAATGCGAAAAGAGAAAAGAAAATTGGCGCTATGCCAAGCAAAAAACAACTCAGCCAAACATTAGTTAGCCACCGCTCGCCACCAACGTTTAGCGCGCTCAAAAATAAGACGTCACCACAAACTTTTTTAAGCGCTGGTGCGCAATCCGCGCTGCAGATTCAAGCGCGGTAAGGCCTGCGCTACGTTTTCGCTGGTCGCTTGCGCCACACTGGCGACATCAATGCCACGTAATTCGGCCAGAACCACGCCGATGCGTGCCACTTGTGCAGGTTCATTGCGCTGAGGATGCAGCCATGCGGGAGAAATATCTGGGGCATCGGTTTCTAATACCAAGGCAGAGAGGGGAAATTCCTGCGCTAAGCGACGGATTTGCAGCGCACGGGTAAAGGTCATTGCACCACCTAGCCCTAATTTGCAGTTGGCGGCGATGAACTGTTGCGCCTGTTGCACGCTGCCATTAAATGCATGCGCGATACCAGACGGAACGGGAAGCCGACGCAAATATTTGAGAATGATGTCTTGAGAACGCCGCACATGCATCAGCACAGGCAAATCAAATTCACGGGCAATTTTCAGTTGCTCTGCGAAAAAGCGCTCTTGTTTAGCCCGCATGTCTGGCGTGCATAGCATGGGGATAAAAAAATCGAGGCCGATTTCACCGATGCCGACAAAGCCGGGATCCTGCAACGCCGACTGCACTTGTTGCCGCAAATAATCGAGATCGTCATCATCAGCCTGTGGCACAAAGATGGGATGTATCCCTAGCGTATAGCTGCAACAAGAAAATTGCTGCGCAAGATTGGCGACGGTCGCGAAATTGGCGCGTTCCACCGCTGGCAAAATAATGTGCGCGACCTCGGCTTGCTGCGCTTGCTGCACAAGGAGCGCCTGTTCGCCGTTAAATTCGGCGGCATCGAGATGGCAATGACTATCGATCCACATATTGTGCTGTCCCCGAATGTGAGGCGTAAAACGTCAAGAAAGCGCGAGCCAACCGACTACAAGCAGACAAGAAGATTGTTACTTGCTAATGCTCATGCCGATTGTCGCGAAAAAATAGCGCAATCTAGCGCAATTGACTGTGCCACAGCGCTTTAAATCACGCTACACTTACGCCATTGTGACGCGCTAGAGCACCTCAGTGTTCACCGCTAGCAAAAATCTCGCAGCGAAGTTGCCACATGAATACAGTTGACGCTGCAAGAATGCGCGCAGTAATACTTGCAATACCTGTAATACCATCAGGCATACGTCTGACAGCCCCGCCTAGCAACACCCTCCCATCCCGCCCAGGAATTACACATGAAAGTCTGGCTTCTCAACACCTTCCGTCAAGCCGCTTGGGCGCCCAGCCTAGTGCTGCTGTTTTACTTCATTGTCGGCAAAGGCTTTAGTGCGTATAGCGCCTATCCCGATCTCGATATGCCCACCCATTTTTTTGGCGGCATGGCCTTGGCCTATTTCTATCTCGTTGCCATTTTCCAAAGCCAGCAGTTGATCGGACCCTGCCCGCAGTTGCTGCAATCCATTTGCGCGCTAGGTTTGGCAGCGATTAGCAATATCTTGTGGGAATTCATGGAAACGCTATGGGATTTAGGCTTTGCCACCCACATCAATCAAGGAATTAACGATACGCTGTCCGATCTGTTTTTTGGCTTATTTGGCGCCACCATGATGGTATTGCTAGCCAAGCCACCTGAGCGCTTCTAGGCAGTTTCTTTATGCACGCTGCATTTGCGCTGCAACACTGACTTCGGATTTTAAAGAATTAGCGATAAAGCATTCTTCATGCGCCGCGTGGTGTAAAGCAAGATAAGCTTTTTCATCAGGCACCGTCTCCCCAGAAAACACCACCATAGGTTTGAGCACGATGTGGGAGACGAATAATTTACCGTTTTCATTCTTACTCATCGAACCCGACGCTTCATCGCGATAGCTATCGACGCAAAAACCAGCCCGCGCCGCAAAATCAAGAAACCATAGCATATGGCAACTAGCCAAGGCAGCAATCAAGGATTCTTCGGGATCGACCGCAGTCGGATCAGATAGCGGCACCCGCACCACGCTCGGTGAGGACGAGTACGGCACCGTTAAGCCGCCATCAAATGCCACACTATGCTTACGGCTATAGCGACGATCAGTAAAGACCTCACTACCGCGCTGCCACGACAACACCAGACTATGCTCAGACATCGTTCCTCCTGATTAAAAACCGCATTACGCCTAAAACTGCATTACCCCTCAATCTCTCGATGCAGCCAAGCAGCCACTGCTGGCATCGAACGGAATTGGCCAATCGCACGCACCGACAAATGCGCGCTCTGCGCCTGCGCAGTATGCCGCGCCTGCAACATCCGGCTCAGCCCGGCGCCCGGCCCAAGTTCTAACACGACCTCAATGCCACGCTCAAGCATACTATCCATGCACTGCGCCCATTGTATGCTGGTCGTCAATTGCTGCTGCAAGGCTGTTTGTACACTGACTACGCTCGTCTGCAATTGCGCCGACACACCTGCCATCAACGGATAGCGCGCTGGCTCCCACGTTTGGGCTTGCATCGCCTGCGCAAACGCTGGCCGTGCGCCCGCCATCAAGGGCGTATGCGAACCGACGGTTACAGCCAATTCTTGCCAACTGCCACCCAGCGCTAAGACGCGCGCCTTAGCCGCAATCATCGCTTCAGCTTCACCAGCGATGACCCAATTGCATTCGCCATTATAAATAGCGACTTCCACCGTATTTAACCCTTCCAACAACGCGCTAGCCGACATCACTTGCGGCAAGGTAATCGCAGCCATCGTGTGCGGGGACGCGACAGTACATTGATCCATGCTCGCCGCCCGTTGCCCAGCCAATTGCAAGCATGCTGCGGGTGACAACATCTCGGCCACCGCACAGGCGGTTAATTCACCGATGCTATAGCCAGCCACCACACTAGGTGCGGCCAAGTTCGCCACCGTTTTCAAGCATTGCTGCAACGCTAACCAATTACACAAACTCGCCGCCACCACTAAAGGCTGGGCATAACGATTTAAAAACGGCAAGTGAGGGTCGGCTAGCAAGGTCGGCAAATCCAACACAGGCATCCCCTGCCACCATTGCTGCAAAAGCGAGCTGGTGTAAGGCGCGCTGAGCGCAAACATCTTTGCATCTTGCCCGCCTTGACCAGAACACAGGAGCGCCCATTGCTTCATCGCACCTCCGTTTGCGTGCTTTCGGGGCAAAGCAGGTGTATGAAATAGCTTGCAGCCAACAAATCTGCTGCGCCACCGGGTGAAAGACGGGCGGCAACCAATTTGCGATGGCTGGCTAAGGCGCGCTGACGCCAATCGCGATCGGCACTTCCTCCCGCAGCAAGGAAGGCTAGCGCTTCTTGCCGCACCAACTGCGCACCCGCTAAGCCACCGCGATACAAGACATTGGTATCGTTGATCTGTACCAGCAAGACAAAAAAGCTATCGATCAAGCCACATTCCACACTGCGCCCCGCCGCTAAGGTTTGCTGTAAGCGTGGCAATCCATGTTCGAACACAGCAGGAAAACCTTGCAGCGCTTCTTCGCGCGCGCCACTCAGCGCTAAGCTGCGCGCTACCTGCGCACCGTGCGAGGCTGGCCACTTTTGGCCAGTGAAGTAGAGCCAAAAATTAGCGAACTTCATGAGTTAAAGAAATGTGGGAAAAGCCGCGCCGTGCCAACCTGCCAAGGCGATTTGGCGAAAATAATGGCGTAACGCAAATAAGCTGCGCATTAGCATCACGGCATTCATATCGTGATGGCTACCGCTATCGACGAAAGAAACCAAGCCCGGTTTCGGATACAAGCTCAATTCAACATACAAACTGCGCACTGCCAAACGTGCCACCTGCAGCGCCGCGCTTCGTGCGTCTAGCACCGGTCTATGCACGGGCATAGCGCGCCTGAGGCTAGTAGTAAGGCTAGCACTGCGCATTTGCCGTCACCGCGCAGGAATTCGCATCTTGCTCGCGCGTAGCGAAGGAGGCTAATAACACCGCCCGCGTTTGCAAACTGACGCTAGTGCAAGACTTCACCAAGACATGGGCGTCAACCGATGCATTCAACCATTCGCGCCACGCCACTGCTTGCTGCTGCGGGAAAATGACTTCGCCATCGAGTGGTAAGAGCCTTGCATGCCGCTGCAATAGCGCCAAACCTGCTTGCAATTGCGCGCTATTTTTCGGCGTGAATAACAAATCGATATCGGAACTGGCGCGCACATAGGGCAAGCAGGTCAAGGCTTGCCAACTCCACGAGCCATACACGCGCAGCTCTAGTCCCAGATGCGCTAT
>JACPVY010000272.1:1530-8661 GCA_016197345.1 Burkholderiales bacterium | reverse complement strand
TCAAGGCTGGCGGTTGCCAGATAGCGTCCGCCATTAATCGCATCACCTTCGCGCACACCTAGCTGTTGATAGCCATAACCGCGCACCGATTGGTCGCCACCAGCGCGAAATAGATAGGTGCTAGGGATATTATCGGTGCCGCGCGAACCCAGTGCGCCAAATTCGCCACGTGTTAAGACGATGCCTTGCTTGCCAATGGGGTAGTAGTACTGTCCCCGCAGATAGCTGCGAACAAAGCTTTGGCCGCCAAAGAGCGGTAGCGGTGCGCCGCCAATTTTTGCTTGCACCAGATAGCCGCGTTTCGGTTGCAGCAGGCTATCTAAGTGACGCCAGATCACTTCGTAATTGATAGGGACAGATTTGGTGCTGGTGCTGGTTTGTCCCAGCAAGGTTTTGTGTTCACTGATGAATTCGAACTGAAATTCGCGTGCCAAGGTTTGATTACCCCAACGGCGATGATAGGCCAGCCGGCTTTGTACTGTCACTTCGCCAGCAAGCGACGTGCGGGTGACGGCCGCGCCATAGCTATCGTGATAGCCTTGGCTGGTAGTGGGGGCAAAGAAATCGACGGCCACATTTTGCCCTTTTGTTTCCAAGGTCGTGCCAAATTTGGCTTGTTGCCCAAATAGGGACAAGTCTTCTAAATTGAGCTGTACCCGATTGCCGGTGTTGGTGCTATAGCCGATACCGGCATCGACTTTGCGCCGCTTGTATTCCGTCAGTTTGACTTGCACAGGCACGGTGACACTCCCTTCTGCGCCATCCATTTCTGGCGAAAATTGAGCGGTAACGACGACATTGCTAAAGTAATTGCTATCTTGCAGATTTTGCTGCAGATCGAGCAGCGCTTGCTCGTTATAAATATCGCCTTCTTTGATGGTGTTGAGATTGTGGATGATGCTCGCCTGATAGCGCTGTAAACCTATGATGTCCAATTTGCCAAAATGCACTTCCGGCCCGCGTGCTAGCACCACTAATAAATTGGCTTGACTACTTTGCACATCGACTTTGGCTTCGCTATAGACCAATTGCGCACGCGGATAGCGTTGCAAACTGGTTTCGCGCAGCAATGCACGTTTCGCACTTTCCCATTGCGCTTGGCGAAAGATTTCGCCTTCCGGCAGCTTCCAATTCGATAATAATTCGGCCGAGGTTTCCGAATCCTCTAGCGCTGGCACGGGGTTTTCCTCCCTCCCATCCTTGCTATCGCCATCGCTATTGATGTTCGGTGGTGGTTTTTTAAGAAAGCGCAAATCAACGGTGTTGATCAACATCGCTGGCCCTGGTTCAATCGCGAAATGAATCTTCCACGGTGATGAATCGCGCTCTAGCGTTGGTGTGACCTTGGCTTGAAAATAGCCCGCCGTGCTGATGATGGTCTTAATTTGCTCAGGGGCGGCGCGATACAGGCGTAGTAAATGGTCGCTATCGAGTTGGGGATTATCGCGCCAGCGCAAAATATCTAAATTGCCCGTCAACAAATCTTGCAATTCTTTTGGTGCATCAAATTTGACGTCATAGCGTAGCGTGGTCGCGGATTCTTGCGCGCAAACGGGGGCGATGCACAGCAGGCAGGCAACGGCGACGCCGATTTCGGTGATAATTCGGCTCAGTGTATGAAAAAACTGCGGAAAAAAGCGTATCGACATGAGGTTCATTGCGTGCAAATCCGCTTAAAGTTGACAATGAATTGGAAAAACTATGACTACTACTGATCGTGCTCTGGTGCTCTTTAGCGGCGGCCAAGATTCCACTACTTGCTTAGCGTGGGCCTTGCAACGCTATTCCCATGTGGAAACGGTGGCGTTTGATTATGGCCAAAGGCATGCGATTGAATTGCAAGTCCGGCCCGCCATACTACAACAAATGGCAGCGCTCTCGCCAGAATGGGCGACGCGCTTGGGGCCAGATCATCTGCTGGACTTGGGTTTGTTGGGGCAAATTTCAGATACGGCGCTGACTAAGGATGTGGCGATTCAAATGCAAGACAATGGCTTGCCGAATACCTTTGTACCGGGGCGCAACCTGTTGTTTATGATGGTGGCGGCAACGCTAGCGTATCGCCGGGGTTTGAATGTGCTAGTGGGCGGCATGTGCGAGACCGATTATTCAGGCTACCCCGATTGCCGCGACGATAGTATGAAGGCGCTGCAAGTGGCGCTCAATTTAGGCATGGCGACCCGCCTGAAATTAGAAACGCCACTGATGTGGATCAATAAAAAAGAAACTTGGCAACTCGCGCAGCAAGAAGGTGGTGCCGCGCTAGTGGAATTAATCCGTAGCCAAACCCACACGTGCTATCTGGGTGAGCGTGGCCAATTACATGCTTGGGGCCACGGTTGTGGCCATTGCCCAGCGTGCGAATTGCGGGCGAAGGGCTATGCCGAATATGCCGCCGCTAGCGCTGCCTAGCATGCCTGCTCAAGAAAAAATGACGCGGGACATTTTGGGCAGGAGATTGGCATAAACTTTGTTATTTTTGCGGCGGTGGTGGCAAACGTCAAAAATCCAGCGCGCGCATTTTTGCAGTGAAGTTGTGCTGTATTCACCGAAATTACTGTCAAACATGCGATAGCCACCGTTGATTTTGACGATGCCTATCGCGTGCGAATCGGCGTTCATGTTGTCTAAACCTGAACCCAAATGCAGCAGCGCACCTTTGCCCAGCGCAATCGCGGTAGCAGTGGCAATGCAAGCCGCCTTGCCCATGCCACTATCGGTGCTTGCGCCTAGTGTCAAATTGGGTTTGTATTGTTTATAGGCGTCCTTCCAGTTCAGTCCTCCAGACGCAATTTTTTCATTTTGTAGATATTTTTGCCGCACCGAGAATTTGCTGACGACAAAGGCTTTGTCTTGCAATCGCGCTTCTAGCCAATCCATCGTCAAGATCCAGCAAATGCCACCAGCCCGCTCCACTTTCCGCCCCATACCTGGGATATCCGTCATCTCTAATTGGCAAAATGGACTTTCGAGTGTGTATGAATCGCTGTTGGGTAATGCATCCATGTTCTTTCCTTTTCTGTGGGGACAGTTTGTTGTGGGATTTGGCCGCGCTCAATGACGCTGGCTGGGTGTCGATGCGATGCATTGTGCGTGGAAAATATGGAGAAATGATGGAGGCAAAAATGACTGTGCAAATTTTGCGGATAGTGGGCGCGCTGACATTGCGCGGCGATGCCGTACAATAGCCACTTTCCCATTGTTGATGATGAATGAAATCGCCCCATGATAGTGCTCGGTATTGAATCTTCCTGCGACGAAACTGGCCTCGCCATTTACGACACCGAACGTGGTTTGCTCGGCCATGCCTTGCATTCGCAAGTGGCGATGCATGAAGAATACGGCGGCGTGGTGCCTGAACTGGCCTCGCGTGACCATATTCGCCGCGTCATCCCCTTGCTGAAAGAAACGCTAGCGCAAAGCGCGATTGAATTGGCGCAAGTCGATGCGATTGCATACACGCAGGGGCCGGGGCTAGCGGGTGCGCTACTGGTAGGCGCCTCAGTCGCGACCAGCATTGCGCTAGCGCTCGATAAGCCGGTGCTAGGGGTGCATCATTTGGAAGGGCATTTGCTCTCTCCCTTGCTGGATAAAGTGCGTCCCGAATTCCCCTTCATCGCGCTCTTGGTGTCGGGCGGGCATACGCAATTGATGCGGGTCGATGGCGTTGGGCAATATGCTTTGCTAGGTGAAACAGTCGATGATGCTGCTGGCGAAGCATTTGATAAATCCGCCAAATTACTTGGCCTGGGCTACCCCGGCGGCCCGGCGATATCGCGTTTAGCCGAATTTGGCGACCCTAGCGCCTACAAATTCCCGCGCCCCATGCTGCATTCGAAAGACCTCAATTTCAGCTTTTCTGGCTTAAAAACCGCAGTGCTGACCGCCAGCAAAGCGCATAGCACGGAAGATGCGGTGTGCGAACAAAACAAAGCTAACTTAGCGCGCGGTTTTGTCGATGCGATTGTCGATGTCTTGACCGCAAAATGCCTGCGCGCTTTGCAAGAAACTGGCCTGAAACGCCTCGTGATCGCCGGTGGTGTAGGCGCCAATGCGCAGCTACGTGCGAGCCTGAACGCGGCGGCGAAGAAAAAGCGTTTTACCGTGTTTTATCCACCGCTACAATTTTGCACCGACAACGGCGCGATGATCGCGTTTGCAGTGGCGATGCGGCTGCAAAAAAATCCTGCGCTCGCGGTGAAGGATTATGCGTTTACGGTGCGGCCGAAATGGCCTTTGGCGGAGTTGGGGTAGGGTTTGATTCTGGGATATTGACCATAATTTCAGCAAATAGGTAATCTGGTTGACGACTATGCGCTGCATATACAAATACGTGATCTCACCAACAGATGACTTGCTTGCCAAAGCAAAAACGGACGAAATTTTCGATCTGTTATGCGAAACAATCATGATAGAAAGCGAGGAAGGCGGAAGAACTTTTGTGCGCCGCGAAGAATTTCGCTTACGCATTAAATTATTCGTCTTGTTTAATTTTTATAGCGAATATGCATCGGTGCCGGAAATGGCTGAGTTTTTTCATGGTAAGGAATTCAACGAGGCATTGTTTGATCGGTTGTGGACGCTGAAAGAGGTTGAGGAGGTGATTCAATTTCCTAAGTGGTCGGAAAAAATCCAATACACGGCACCAGTGCCGCGCTTACCTCAGACTGACAGCGAGTTCGTCAATCGTTGGTTAAGTGAGGTAGTGTGGTTTCAAGCTCCGCCAGAGCAGGATAACTCGTATGAGTGATGATGCAGAAATACAAAAGCTTATCGCCGAAATTCGGGACAGATTCCCCGCCGCAGCGCATGAGACGGACGAGTGTTTGGTTGCGCGCGGCTGTGAGCTTGAAGATCTACCCATTTACAGCTCTCTCTGGGTCGAAGCATTCGCCGACAGAACCACCGACGCCGTGAAAAAGTGCGATGCTGATGTAGTGGTGCAGCACACGAATTTAATCGCCAAACACTTCTTGGCTGGCGGCGATGAGGTGCGCAAGCTGATTGATGTTTCCTATGCCGAAAATTTGATGTGGGATGCGAGCGAAGGAGAAAAACTTTGGGCGTGGCCATTCATAGCGGGCGAGATTCAGCGGCTTTATGCGGCGATCTGGGGTGTGCCGGGCGAATAGTTCATCCTTCTGCAAAGTACACGCACGGCACTCACCACATTTTTAAAGTAATGAATAATGAACCTCACCCTACTCGACAACAAACTACTAATCCTCAGCGCCGAAGTTGGCTTGAATGTCTATGACTTCAACTTCGAACTGCATTTCCCTTGCACTCATCCCTACCAAATCGAAGGCGAGCAGCTATGCGTACTGCGCGTTGGGGCTTTGGACGATTATGCGCAAGAATATGCGACGCAATTGGCGTATGGCATACGCCTCGTTAATTCGCCTGAGCAGCATGATCGCGCCAGCGAATTGGAACACTGGTATCCGCGCTTACAGCATTTGACACCGCGCACGATGGTGTTTGACAGTTTGCCGACGGCGGCCGAAATTGAAGCACATTTTACCTGGCCGATTTTTATGAAGGGCTCGCGCCAAACCGCGAAACATGCACTCGATTTATCGGTGATACGTAGCGCCGAGCAATACGCAATCGCTACCGCAAAATACAAAGCTAGCCCTATCTTGCATTGGCAAAAACCGGTGATTCGGGAGTTTGTCCCCTTAATGTCTGTCCCCGGCGGCATCCCCGGTCAAATCACGCCCTCACTCGAATTTCGCTCGTTTTGGTGGCAGGGCGAATGCGTGGGTTGTGGCCGCTATTGGTATCAAACGCCACCTTACGCTTGTGCCGATCTGGATGCTGGCTTAGCTATTGCGCAAGAAGCGGCGCGGTTGATGGATGTCCCTTTTTTGGTAGTCGATTTTGCTAAGACGCAAGATGGGCGTTGGATTGTGATCGAATGCAATGATGCACAAGAAGCGGGCTATGCCGATATTGATCCGCGCAAAATGTGGCAAGCGATTTTGGCGAAATTTGACTAAATGCCGCGGTATTAGCGTTGGGGCAAACAACCCCAACGCTAATGGCCTACTCAATCCAACTTCCACGCATATTCAATCTTTGACCACGCTTGTTCCGGCACGCCATCAGTCATCGCGGGTTTGAATCTGCACAAGCTCAAACCTTGCTTCGCCGCGTTATCCAGTTCACGCGAACCGCTGCTTTTTTCGATTTTGGCATCCACCACGCGGCCATCTACCCCCACTAGCAGTGCTAATTCCACCACCCCTTCTTGCCCATTGCGTAACGCATTGCGGGGGTATTCTGGTTTTTCGCAATTTCTGCTATCGACCACCGCCTTCTCATGCAACGCTTGGTGCGGTTTGATGATGTCTACTTTTTTGGCGATCAACACTGGCTTGTCTATCGGCGGTTGATACGGCGGTGGGTCCGTGATTACCGTGATGACGGGCGGTGGTTCTACTGGCGGTTGAATGGGGATATCCACATGCGGCATATAGACTTGCGTCTTTGGCGGTACAAAATCTGGCTCGGGTGGTGGTAATTCTTTTGGTTTAGGTGGTGGCGCGGTTGGTATCAAATCGACCACGGTCGGGCTTTCAGGGCTGGAAAAAACCTTGTGATTGATGCTGCCAACGATCACCGACAATAGCGCAAAATGGATTGCCGCTACGGCGGCAAAGCGTGGCAGGTTTTGTTGGTGGCCAGTTTCGTTAAAGTTCATCGCTTCCTCCTGCTAGGTTCACCTTGCTAGTGGTGAGTTTGTTTGTTGTTGGAAATAAATATTGCTAGCTGATGGAAGGATAATATGCTATTCAATGGAAAAATGGAATGGTTGTTGGTGGTATTTTTACGTTTTAATGGAAAAATATTTGCTATGTAGTGGTATTTTTCGATGGTTTTTGGATTGGTTCAGGGGTGATTTGGGTATTTTGCATCTAAAATTTTGTAATGTAGCTCGTTTTATCATCTTTTTTGATGAGTTCAATTGCTAGGGTATGGTAGTTCTGTTGCGCTACATCGGATGAAAAAAGTATTGCGGTAGCAAAACAGATTCATCTTGTGGGTGGATTTGTGAAATAATCGCGCTGCGTGATCTAGGGGCTGTCGCGAAAGGCAAAACGCACGAGGTAGGGTGGGCAACTTGTT
>JACPVY010000272.1:0-1481 GCA_016197345.1 Burkholderiales bacterium | reverse complement strand
GGGTGGGCAACTTGTTGCCCACGGATTTGAAGCGTCGTAAAAAGCTCCTCATTTTGGATTTCGTATGTTGAACGGTCCGAAATGCGCAACACTTTGCAACGAGCGAGATTTACTGCCGTGGGCAAACGAGTTGCCCGAACATCGACGGACAACATGTTGTCCGCCCATACAAAATGCAGCAGCGCCTTTCGCGACAGCCTCCGCTAAGAATGAGATGCGATGCCGCAATACGCCCCTCATTCATGCTATTTCTGCGCAATCTGATGTCTTTCGTCAACCTAGGAGCTTCAACGATGCAAACCGCAGTTCATGCCGCTACTCTTCCAAGCACGCCGATCCGCGTGTTACTTGCCGATGATCACCCTATCGTGATGGCGGGGTTTGCGATGTCGCTGGAAAATCTCGGCATCCAGATCGTCGGCCAAGCCAAAACACCGCAAGAGGCGCAGCAATTGTTTGCGCTGCTCGCGCCAGATGTGGTGATCTTGGATTTGCGCTTTGGTGCCGAGCTAACAGGCTTGGATGCGGCGAAAGGCATTTGGCAGCAAAACGCCAATGCGCGCGTGATTTTTCTGAGCCAGTTTGACCAAGATAGCTTGATCAAAGAAGCCTATCGCTTAGGCTCTCGCGCCTTTGTCACCAAGGATTGCGAAGTGGCAGACTTGGTGCTAGCGGTGCAGCGCGCCCATGCTGGCGAGTTGTATTTCATGCCTGCGATTGCTGAACGCTTAGCGAATTTATCTGTGCGTGGAGATGCTTCACCCCAATCGCGCTTAGATGAACGCGAATTGCAGATTTTTACGCTGATGGCAGAAGGCTTGACGAATGTGGAAATCGCCGAAAAACTCGATTTGTCGAGCAAGACGATTAGCAATGTTAGCCAAACGATTAAAGAGCGCTTAGGCGTACATAGGCCGGCGGATATCACCAAATTAGCAGTCAAACATGGCTTGGTCTCACCTTAACTGAAGTCGCTAAGATATGTCCCCATCGAATTGGCACAATAGGTGGCACCATCAATGGCACCACCTCAGCATCCGCAATCGGGTGCTATTGGCGACCATCGTGCCGGTGCTGTATTTGTTTTGCTCCGTGGTGGGCTATTCCTATCAATCGCGGCAGGCAGAAACGCATGCTGAATTGAACGAGCGGGCGCATATTGTCGCTACGGCATTGGCCGAAAGTTTGGCGGCAAATGTCGTCAATCGCAATATTGCCGGGCTATATCAAAGCATGAATGCCTTGGTGCAATCAGATCGCAGCATACAGCGCATCGCCGTCTTTGATGCCCAGCATCAAGAAATGACGCATGTCACTTCGCTCGCGGCAAATCAAGCGCAAGAGAGCTTTGTTGAAATGCCGATTCAAAAGAAATTAATTTGGGTCAGCCTATTGCCGCAAGGCGGACAAGAGGGACAGACTAGTGCTACGGCTACGCGCAAGGCGGAAGTGGGTTTTGTGCGGGTGACGATGTCACCGAC
>JACPVY010000271.1 GCA_016197345.1 Burkholderiales bacterium | reverse complement strand
AGCGGCAATTTGCACACCGACAATATTGAGCGTCATGAAGATCAGATACGCCCCTAGCGCCGCATATTTGGCAGGAATTTCAGGAAATTGCACGTTCAGATATGCCCCAATCGCCAACGCAATAGCGGGCGGGGCAAAGACAAATTCGACCAAGGTAGCGGCCCCCGCCAGATAGCCGCCCGTGGGGCCAAACGCCCGCTTAGCGTAGGCAAACGGGCCGCCCGCGTGCGGGATGGCGGTGGTGAGTTCGGTGAAGCTAAAGATGAAGGTCGAATACATCAAGGCGATGAAGACGGCGGTGATAGCGAAACCGATGGTGCCAGCGCTGGCCCAGCCATAGCTCCAGCCAAAATATTCGCCAGAAATCACCAAACCAACGGCGATTCCCCATAGTTGTAGGGTGGATAGGCTGTGTTGTAAGCCGGATTGATGATTGCTTTGCAAGATAAGCTCCTGAAACAATGGCAGAGATGGGATGGGAAAAATACGCGGAAGGATGGGGAAGCTTATAACGTAAAGTGGCGCAATGCTCCAGTGCTTTGTGTCGTCATCGTGCAACAATGACACTTTTTTTGTGGTAGATGGTATCTGCACCCACTGTTCAAGCTCATTTCGCCTAGCCGCAGCAATTTTCATGCCATTAGCAATCGCGCTAACGCATGCCGAGCGCACAAAATATGCGACAATCGCCGTTTTATGTGATTTGCCTGGTGCTGTACGTGACGCACGCTAGCACGCCCTTCAGTGTGACGCTAGCATGGGGCTATGTCGCCTTGCGCGTCTTGCATAGCGTGATCCACCTCAGCTATAACCATGTGATTCATCGTTTACTTGCTTTTACAGCCAGTAATGTGGTCTTGATCGTGTTGTGGATATATGCTGCTTGTCAGATTTTTGCGCCCAACATCTAGGTTAAAGTGCACTTTGTTGGTGTGTCAGCACACGCTACAGGTTTGCGCCATAATGGACGCCCCCTTCCCGTCCGGCTGAGCTACTATGCGCAAAGGTATGTTGTATGCTGCTTCAGCATTTTTTTGCTGGGGCTTATTCCCGCTCTATTTCAAAGTTCTGCATCAAATTCCATCGCTGCAAATGGTGGCGCATCGCATGCTGTGGTCGCTGGTGTTTTTGTTCATCGTGCTGACGGTGCTGAAACGCTGGGCGTGGTTACCCCCTATCTTCAAACAAAAAAAAGTCTTGCTCGGCTTTTTCGCTAGTGCCGTGCTGCTCTCGACCAATTGGTTTGTCTATATCTGGGCCGTGAATAATGGCCGCGTGATTGATTCCAGCCTTGGCTATTTCATCAACCCGCTGGTGAATGTGATGATGGGCTATTTGCTGCTGAAAGAGCGCCTACGGCCATGGCAATGGGCGGCGATTAGTCTAGCCGCCGGTGGTGTGCTGTGGCTCACTATCCTCGGCGGCCAATTGCCATGGGTGGCGCTAACGCTCGCGTTTTCGTTTGCAACCTATGGCTTGCTGCGCAAAACAGCGTCGCTAGGGGCATTGGAAGGCTTGGCGATGGAAACCATCGTCTTATTTCCGCTCGCGTTTGGCTATTTGATTTGGCTCTCGCTGCATGGCGAGAATATGTTTGTACACGTCGATACAGCGACGCAAATCTGGCTGGTGTTAGCTGGCCCCATTACGGCGATCCCACTCTTGCTATTTGCCGCCGCTGCGCGCCGCATTCCGCTCTCTTTGCTCGGTTTGTTTCAATACATCGGCCCGACAATGCAATTAATTCTCGGCATTATGCTATTTCACGAACCGTTTAAGTTCGACCGCTTTATCGGTTTCGCCTTCATTTGGACTGCGTTAGCGCTGTATTCGCTAGAGGGTTGGTTGCAGGGGCGGAAGGCTAAGCTTGCGGCCTAGAATGTCATCTCCAGCAGCGCGCTAGCGAGGTAGAATAGCGCGCTGATCCATTATTTTCCTTGATCTGCCTCGGCCCCCAAACCCCGCCCGCTCGCAATTCCCCCACCTGCAATCCACACCTCTGGAGCTAACGTGAAAAAATCTCTTGTTGTTATTACTGGTGCCAGTTCCGGCATTGGCCAAGCTACCGCGCAACTCTTTTCCAGCCTAGGCTATCCGCTCTTGTTACTAGCGCGCCGGGTTGAGCGGATGGAACAACTGGCGCTACCGAATACACTCTGCCGCGCCGTCGATATCACCCAGCGCGACGCCGTGCTAGCGGCGGTGCAAGAGGCGCAAGAGCTATTCGGGCCGGCGGATTTGATCGTCAATAATGCGGGCGTGATGTTGCTTGGCAGCCTAGCAACCCAAGCACCGTCCGAATGGGAAGCGATGTTGGATGTCAACGTCAAAGGTTTGTTGAATGGCATTCACGCTGTGTTAGACGGCATGGTGGCGCGCAAACACGGCACGATTATCAATATCAGCTCCGTCGCAGGGCGCAAAACCTTCCCGAATCACGTCGCCTATTGCGGCACCAAATTCGCCGTGCATGCGATTTCGGAAAACCTACGCGAAGAAGTGGCACTGAGCGATGTACGCGTCATCACCATCGCGCCCGGCGCGGTCGAAACCGAATTGCTATCGCACACCACCGATGACAACATCAAAGCAGGCTATGAATCGTGGAAAGAAGGCATGGGCGGTGTAATTGCAGCGAGCGATATCGCTGAAGCGATCCGCTTTGCCTATGAACAACCGCAAAACTTGTGCATTCGTGAGATCGTGTTGGCGGCGACGCGTCAGCAGCCTTAATTTTGCTTGGATTGGTCGCTATGCTATAGCGTAGCGGCCGCCATCAGACCGTCCGCGCACTGCTGGGTAATTCGACGATCTTAAATTCCTTCGCAATTTCAAAATATTCCTGCAGGGACGCGGCATCGAAGGACACGGCGAGCAAAGCTTGACTACACTTTTGCAAATGTTGTAGCAGCGGCAGATATT
>JACPVY010000270.1 GCA_016197345.1 Burkholderiales bacterium | reverse complement strand
AGTGAGATCTATTGGGACATCATTGTTCGCGGGGATTGGTGAACGATAGGCAGAAAGCAGGGTGAGATCATAGCGAGCGCACTGACCAACGGCGATAAGATCGGGCCCGGAGAGTTGAAGCGTATTCAGGCTCTCTTGAGGCTCAGGTAATTTTTCGTCGTCATGGTGGGATCCTTCGTTCGTGGAGGTGGTATTATTGGGTTCCCCATTCGCTTCATTCTCCAAGGTAGGCTCTGGCGGCTCAAGGTGAGTGTCTAGCCGGTGGCCGCGGACGCACCCGGAGCCAGACAAACCGAGCGATAAAATCAGTGCAGTAACAATACAGAATCTTGAAAAAGCCATTGATTGTGAGTCAAAGGCGGGAGCGCACCCCTCTATAATTCTATTATGGCATTTCTGCGAAAGCCTTTTCAATATGTCCATCACGTCATTTCATTACGGGAGGGGGCGCTCAACAGTGCAATCCATCATGTTACGTCAGTGTGGTGCTCCCTGCCACATGCGCCCGACAACGAAGTGTTTATACGTGCTGTATAGGGATGTTCCCGCGAAGACGATTTTTCCATCATTCTGCATCGTCAATGCTGTAAATACATCGTCGGCACCCGCGACGATATTTTTCTTCACTATGCCAGTACCACCGAATTCAGCATCCAAACTTCCATCCTGGTTGAAGCGAGCCACATAGCCAATGTGGCGAGGCAGTGCGATAAGTTTAGCAGCTCCCACAAGAACGATCCGGCCGTCACTTTGCACAGCAATTCCCCGAACGCAGCTGGTAGAGGAGTTCACGTCCATTTTGACGTAGCCGCCACTGCCAAAAGTAGAGTCTAGCTGCCCATTGGGAGAGTAGCGGGCCACATAGACGCGCGAACTACTGACCCCATCCGCTTCCTCCTGGCAGCCCGCAGGGCAAAAACTTCCCGCCGCCAGGATCTTTCCATCGGATTGCAGAGCCACCCGTACCTCTGAATAGGCATCAATAGCGTTATCGAAAAAAGTCTCAGCT
>JACPVY010000269.1 GCA_016197345.1 Burkholderiales bacterium | reverse complement strand
CTAGCGTGCCCCTCATCTTAAGCAGGGGCGGCATTCGTTGGTGCGGGGGACGGACTGGTAGGGATATCGATGCTAGGATCAGGCAGCGCGGTAATAATCGTGATTTCAACCCGCCGATTGCGCGCCCGCCCTTCACTCTCGGCATTATCGGCAACGGGCTTATTGCTAGCGTGTCCGACTGCGGTTAAACGGCTGGCGGCAATGCCTTGTTCAACGAATAAGCGCACCACGCTGCTGGCGCGGGCGCTAGAGAGTTCCCAATTCGAGGCAAAGATTGCAGTACTGATCGGCACATTGTCGGTATGTCCCTCGACTTGGATCGCATGCGGATCGTCACGCAACAAGCTAGCGACAACGCGCAGGGCTTGGTCAGAAGTCTGGCTCAGCGCCGCTTCAGCCGGGGCAAACAAGACGCTAGCATTGATTTCGACGCTAACGCCACGCGAATTTTGCGATACCTTCACCTTGCCTTCAGAAACCAAATGCGCTAGGGCTTTTTGTAAATCGCGCGCCATTGCCGTCATGCTTTCCCGCTCGCGCCGAATCGCGCTGGCGCGCTGGCGATTGGGGCCGTTTTGAGTATTGAGGCCATTGATCGGGGCGACAAATTTAATTGACTCAGGCTGCCCCGGCTGCACGCTCTGGTTAGCAGCACCAAAGACATCGCCTAAGCTCGTAGAAAGTTGGCGGTATTTGCCTTCGTTGACGGAAGAAATGGCATACATCACGACAAAAAAGGCAAATAGCAGGGTGATGAAATCGGCATAAGAAAGCAACCAGCGCTCTTGCTTATCGTCGTCTTCATCAAACTTGCGGCGTGTCATCGCTAGCCCCTAGTGTTTGGCGGTGATCATGCGTTCTTCTATCACACGGGTGCTATCACCACTGGCGATATCGACAAAACTCGCTGCCATCATTTCGCGTAAATTGACTTCGCGCACGACGATATTTTTCAGTTTGACGCCGATAGGAATGAAGACCAGATTCGCTAAGCCGACGCCGTAAATGGTGGCAACAAATGCCACTGCAATGCCAGCCCCTAGCTTGCTGGGATCGGACAGATTGCCCATGACGTGGATCAACCCTAGGACCGCACCCAAGATCCCTAGCGTCGGCGCATAACCACCCGCCGCTTCCCATACCCGCACGGCTTGCCGCATTTCTTGTTCGTACAGATTGATGTCGCTTTCTAAGATGTCGCGCAGTTTTTGTGGGGCGACGCCATCGACCAGTAAGCGTAAGCCTTTTGCAGTGAAGGCATCGCTACTGAGTTTGATATAGCGCTCCAAGCTGAGCAAGCCTTCGCGCCGTGCGACTAAACTCCATTGCGTGAGTTCTTGCGCCACATTTGCGCTCCGATCAAGCGGGGGACGAAACACCCAGTTCAGCATGGCTAGACCGCGGCGAACGCTAGCGACCCGGCTTTGCAAGAGTACCGCGCCAAAGGTGCCGCCAACGACAATCAAAGCCGCTGTGGGTTGTAATAGTGCGCTGAGTTTGCCGCCTTCCAACATTTGCCCAAGCAAGACGCCGAGCAAGGCCAGCAGCAAACCCGCTACACTCCCCCAGTCCACGTTTGCTCCCGTAACGCAGCGCGCAGCCGCGCCACCGCTTGTGTGTGCAATTGACTGACGCGGGATTCAGAAACCCCCATCACGGCACCAATTTCTTTCAGGTTTAATTCTTGTTCGTAATACAAGCCCATCAACAATTTCTCTCGCTCGGGGAGTGCGTCAATCGCTTGGATCACGGCGTGGCGGAAATCGTCTTGCAATAGACTCTGTAGCGGATCGCTGCCTTCATCGACAAAATGGCGATCAAGGAAATTGTCATTGCCTTCGTGGTCGTGGAAATCTTCGTAGTACACCAGTTGATGACCGCCGCTATCGCCCAACATTTCTTGATATTCAGAGAGGGATAATTTGAGCAATTTGGCCACTTCAGACTCTGTCGGTGGATGGCCTAGGCGTTGTTGTAGGGTGTTCATTGCCTCTTCGATTTTGCGCATATTTTGCCGGATCGAACGCGGCAACCAATCGCTATTGCGCAATTCATCCAACATTGCGCCACGAATGCGCAACACGGCATAGGTTTCAAATTGCGCACCGTGCGTCTCTTCATAGCGGCTGATCGCATCGAGCAGGCCTATCATCCCAGCCTGCACCAGATCGTCAACTTCGACACTGGGCGGCAATTTGGCCTTCATGTGATGCGCCAATTTTTTCACTAGCGGGGCATGCATCTCAAGCAGGTGGTCTTTATCCGATTTGCCTTTAGCCGTATACATGTTATTTGGTCATGGTTATCAAGTTCCAACATGGCTGCTTTGTTGGTTGTGCCAATTTTGTGATCCATAGCTACGCTTTGTACCGACCGAACTGGATAAGCTCAAACGACCTGCCAAGCGGCGATATGCGACCGATGCCCCTGCCAGTGGATAGGCGTCAATCACCGCCCGTCCCAAACGCGCTGCCTTAGTGACAAACTCGTCCATTGGCACCGAGCCCATGGAACTGAGGTTGACGGCCAGATAGCGACTCGTTGCCTGCGCCATATTAGCGTAAACCACGCGGGCTTCAGCTTCATTTGCACCTGTCACCAATAATCCAAAAGGCCGCCGTCCCAGTTCCAAACTCATTCGTTTGATCAGACTATACGCCGCCTTGATCGAAATTGCACTGCTAGAGACTTGAATCACAATATCATTTGCCGCCATCGCCGGTACCGGAAAGGCATTATCCGGGTGAAAAGTGACGATACGAGGCTTAGCGCCAGCCAACATGCGGCGCAGGCCTTCAGCCTGATCAAAGTCAAAATTAGCCAAGATGCACCTCGCGCAAAGAAGTATCGTTGGTTTTGCTATTGGCCATAATCAATGGCAATTCAGCGTCTTGATACGTGAAGGCAGAGCTTTCGCGCTGGGTGCGGAAAGCACGGTCGATCAAATAGCCGCGTTCGGCTAAGTGCAAATCTTCTGGCACGCGTTGGCCATTTGATAAGTAAAACAGATTCAGTTTTTGCCGCACCACGACGTCCAGTACGTTGCCGATGGTGGCCGCTTCATCCAGTTTGGTCATGATGCAACCCGCTAGCCCATTGCCTTGATAGGCGCGCACCACTTCGTGCAAAGTTTCGCCAGTCGATGTTGCGTTTAAGCACAGCAAGCGCTGCACATCGGCCCCTGCGCCCGATAACATGGCGACTTGCTCTTGCACCATTTGATCGCGTTGACTTACACCGATGGTATCAATCAAGACCGTATGCTTGCCGCGCAACTCGCGCAATGCAATACGCAAGTCGGCTTCGTCTTTCACGGAATGCACCATTACACCCAAAATCTTGCCATAAATACGCAGTTGCTCATGGCCGCCGATACGATAGCCATCGGTCGTGATCAAGGCTAGTTTTTCCGTGCCATGCCGCATCACGCAACGCGCCGCCAATTTTGCGGTGGAGGTGGTTTTACCGACGCCAGTTGGGCCAACGAGGGCAAACACACCGCCTTTTTCCAGCACTTCATTTTCATTTTTCATCGTCATGATGTTGCGCTCTAGCACGGTGCGCATCCAGCGCATGCCTTCGGCTTCATCTTTGACGACGGGTAATTTTTCGGTCAGATAGCGTGACAAGCTCGGGCTAAAACCGGCGGCGAGCAATTCACGCAAGACATGGGCTTTTTGCGGTTCGCGTTTTTGCGTCGAATGCCAAGCGAGTTCTGCCAATTGCGTTTCCATCATGCCGCGCATCGCCCGAATCTCTTGCATCATCTCCATCATCTCACTTGGCATGGCGCGCTGATTGTTTTGTCGCGCTTGCGCTGCTTGCGCGGGCTGCACTTCGCTACGGCGCTCAGGCATTGCCGATGCCCCGTCATAGCGTGGGCTAGCAACGCGTTCTTGCAGGCTAGCCCGGCTGCGCTCTGCACCACGCTCAGGGGCACGCTCTGGCATGCGTTCTTGGATACGCTCAGGGATACGTTCCTGCGCCCGTTCTTGCATTCTTTCTTGCATACGCTCTGGTTGGCGCTCAGGTGTACGCTCAACGCTACGCAGCAGCACCGTGTCGTCTTGCCAGTGGTGATCGCTCTCTGGCGCATAGCTATGTCCGGCGTAATTGCCGCCATAACCATGCTGGCTCATGTCATTGGCTTGCTGCGCCTGCGCCCGCCGTGCCATTTCCAAGGACTCCGCCATGCTCGCCACGGGGGGTGAATTCGCGATGCCCACGCCACCACCAGCCATGCGCCGCGCAACGGGTGCTTGATTAAGATGGCTCAAATCGGGCTCGGGCATATCTTGCACCGTTGGCGCAGCTAAAGAAGAGATATCTTCATTGGCCAGCGCCAAGATTTCCACCCCATTTTCCAAAGCGCGATTCGACAAAATGACCGCATCCGGGCCTAGCGCTTCGCGCACTTTGCGTAGCGCTTCGCGTGCCGTGCTGGCTGTGAATTTTTTTACGTTCATGCTGGCCTCCAACCAGTCAGGCAAAGCAAATGCAGTGCGCACCGAGCAGATCGGCTATCCGTTTCGCGACGAGTGAAGTTTTGCTTGGGCATCTCGATCTCCTGTCACCTACTCCGCATGGTGTGGCGCAAAATGCGCCGCACAGCATTCATGACAATTCTTAGCCTCGATTATTGGTCAGGGCGAACGCAACTGATCGTGAGAACAAGGACAGAAACAACCCGCATATTCCGTTTTGCCACATTTCATCACTGGTGCCTGCGGCGGCAAGCGAGCTTGGTTTGAACAATTGCCAATGTGTTTGTCTGCGCGCTAAACAACATAGGGCGCTTGGTATGGCGAGAATTTCATCACTTTTCCCAGCTATGCCTAATTCAGCAAGCTGCTTGCGGCATCACGCCAGTCAAAGCCGATCTTAGCCATGAAAAAGAGAATGCTTTATTAGCAATGCTATTGAATTAAATTTGGATATTTAAATATATTGAAAATATGTTTGGCAAATACCCCTTCCCTAAAAAATAAAATTTCCCAAAACCACAAATTAAAAATTTTATATTTTTGTGAGGGACATGCTATGATTTCGTTGCTGTTTTGATACTGTTTTTATAGCAAGCCTCGCGTCAGACCTGCTCGCATCAAGTCTCACGCGATTCCCACCACCTCCTTACCCACTCCGAAAGACTGTATGAAAATTTTAAAAATATCCATGTTGGTTCTGGCCGCACTGGCTGGCCAAGCAAGTTTGGCGAGTCTGGCACAAGCAGAAAATATTTCTCTGCGTTTGAGCTATAGCGAAGGCAAAAGCGGGCTGACTTTTTCCCCTATCCATGCCGAGGTGGGCGACTTTGCGGTTTCACCTTCGCTACCAGAGCACGCCAACGGCCAACACTGGCGCGTGGTAGCGCGCGATAGCAAAGGCAATGTCGTGCATGAAACCTTGATCAACAACGGCAGCCAATTCCAAATCGAGACATTTGATCCCAAAAACGGCCAAATCGCCCATGCCGAAACGGTGCGTAAAACCGAGGGCGCATTTGAAGTCTCGCTACCATTTAGCAGCAATATCGCCTCGGTCGAAGTGCTGCCTACCGTCACCAGCAAAGGCTTTGCTAGCAGCAACACCGCCTTGGTCAAATATGATCGCAATGCCTTGCAAAGCCTCTTGAGCCGCAGCCGCGCCAGTTTGGCGACGCTCGCCACCAAAGCCACCGCCACCACCATCATCAATAACGGCCCTTCTTCCAATCACATGGATTATGTTTTTGTCGGCGATGGCTATACCGCGGCTGAAATGGACAAATGGCATGCCGACGCGAAAAAAGTGATCGATGGCTTTATGGCCGATCCTTTGTTTGCCGCCAATCGTAGTTCGATGAATGTGCATCGGGTCGATGTCGCCAGTAACCAATCCGGCGTTGATGAACCGGATAAGGGCATCTACAAAGACACCGCGATGGATGGCAATTTCAATTGCTACAACATCGACCGCCTGCTGTGCGTGAATGAAACCAAGGTGCGCAATATCGTCGGTTCGGTGCTAGCGGCGGATGCACGCGATGTCATCATCGTGATTTCTAATTCGACCCGCTACGGGGGTTCAGGTGGTGGTGTGGCGACGCTCTCGATGCATGCACAATCGACTGAAATCGCCTTGCATGAAATCGGCCACACCGCATTTAAATTGGCGGATGAATACGATTACGGCACCTGCGATTTGAGCAGCGAACCATCTGAAGGCGATGTTTCGAAAAACGGCACCCGTAGCGTGAAATGGAATAGCTATATCGCCGCTAGCACTGCCGTCCCTACCGCAGCCGGTAATTATCCAAATGGGACAGTAGGTGCGTTCCAAGGCGCGCAATATTGCACTAGCGGCAAATATCGGCCAACGGAAAATTCCCGCATGCGCACGCTAGGCTACCCATGGCATG
>JACPVY010000285.1 GCA_016197345.1 Burkholderiales bacterium | reverse complement strand
GCTTTTGTGTTTAGTTTTTGAATTTAAGAGTTTTAAAATAAATTATTAAATGCGTTTTTTGTTATTGTTTGTAGCCTTAGATATGAAAAAAATGCATCAACGATTGGAAAACATTGCCAGAATGCACATCATTTCGTCCTCCCTGCAGTAAAACAGTGATTCAGTCTAGGCGATGTGGCTGCTTTTTCAAGTGGAACTTGCGTAATTTTTGAGCAGTTGGGGGGTTATTGGGTGTGATCGAGGCGCGCGGCTAACTGGGGATACATTGCGGCCAGTTGTGCGTCGAGCTGGTGCAGATAGTTTTTGCCATATGCCCCGTTTTCGAGATGGCTGAGCAGTGTGACAGGGATATCTTTCTCATATTCATCCGTCAACGAGGCTAAGCCCATGGCGATTGCGGCGACACTATCGACATCGCCGCCAAAATTGACGCAGTCGCGCAACAGCGTTGACATTCTGCGATTACGCAAGAGTGCGGTGTTGACCGCATGGATTGTTTGCAGTGCATCACATGCCACTTCTTCACTCCAGTCACTGCGTAGCGCAAATTGCATATGTTGGGCGATGAGTGCAGGGATGTCTTGTATTGCCACCTGTTGATACAGCAAAAAATGCCCGATCAGCGCCACCACTTGCGCTGAGAGTAAGCCCTCGGCGCTATTGTGGGTGACGGCAGCCTGCGCTTGCGCCGCGCGCCGCAAACTTGGGATATCGGCAATCAATGCTAATGGCACGGCACGCATTGCCGCACCATTGCGCCGACTGTTTGGCGTATGTAGGGCGCGGCGTAGGGCTGCGCCATCTTGGCATTGGCCGAATAATTCTTGAAGACCTTTGGCATAGCCTAGGCGTGGGTCGCGCTGATAGCAGCGCACGAAAGCGGCGGCATAGGCGTCGCTGTCATGCGTAGTCGAAGCGAGCAAGACTTCGGCGACGGCAATGCTCATTTGTGTGTCATCAGTATAATTACCCGCCGCAATACCAAGTTCGTGTACTTGATAATGTGTGGCGTGATTGTGCTGTCGGATCTTTTCTGTTGGACCAAATTCAAAACCTGCACCGTAGGCATCACCAATTGCAATTTCTAGCAGCATCCATTTCCCCCTTGTTTCGATCTGTCATCAGTAAGTGCTAGCCACCCCACACCGCCTGCAAACTCGCCAGCGCAGCTAAACCAGCAGTTTCGGTGCGCAACACGCGTGGCCCGAGGCCGAACGCGAGTGCGCCGTGGGCAAGCGCGAGATCTTCTTCTTGGCTGCTAAAGCCACCTTCCGGCCCTATCATCAGGGTCAAGGCTTGTGGGGGATGGTGGCGGGCCCAATCGGCCAGCGTGGTTTCGGCACGCGGCGAAAGCAATACGCGTTTATGCAAATCTTGTTGGCTCAGCCATTGTTCCACGCTTGCGAGCGGCGCTAAACGGGCTAAACGATTACGGCCACATTGTTCGCTAGCGGCGATGATGATGCCTTGCCAGTGGGTAAAGCGCTTTTCTGCACGTTCGGCACTGAGTTTTTGTACAGAGCGCTGTGCTGCTAGCGGTTGAATCCCGGCCACGCCCAATTCCACGGCTTTTTCGATGATCCAATCCATTTTGGATGACTCCGGTAGCGCTTGCGCGAGCGTAAGCGCATACGGCAATTCGATTTCAGTCGGTGCAAACGTTTTGATTTCGACGCTCACCTGTTTTTTTTCTATCGCGATGATGCTCGCTCCATATTCGCCGCCATCGCCATGGAATAAGCTGATGACGTCGCCCACTTGCAAGCGCAACACTTGCACATGGTGGGCGAGGGCGGTCGGTAGCGCGAGGCGCAAGCCGATTTCTAGGGTTTCGGGGACGTAAAAGCGAGGCATGGGAATTCCTATCATTCAAAAATGCGCGACGAAAGTGGTCGATTTCGCCGATATCGCACTTTTCATTATGGCATTGTTTTTATCTTGACTATGGCGAACCTCGAAAAACCTACTGCGCAGGCATCTCTTGAACTTGTGAGCCTCGCTTTACCAAAGTAAAGCTACGTTTCTCAGTCCAATATCTGCTCCGCTCGCTACAGTTTTTCGAGGCCACCGACGATTTAGGCAGATTTCGATACAAGGTTTTTGCACTTGCAGCAAAGTATCGCCGCGCTGTCTGTTAAAATAACACGCTTTGCGCATTTGGCCAGCTTTGTACCCCTTGGGGTGGGCGAGGAAATTGGAAAAACTGTCGTCAGATCGAACGAAAGACGGCAATTTTTCGAGTGTCCTTGCCAATGCTGCCTAGTGGGTGAGGATGTATGCGCTGAAATAGCGCCTGTGCCATATTTTGCTGTGCGATTGACGCGAGTAAATTTGTCGTCGCCAGCCGTTTGAGACGATTTTTATTGCCATCCATCATCCATCATGACTCAACAAATCTCCACCTCTACTATGGCAAATGCGATCCGCGCATTGTCTATGGACGCAGTGCAAGCTGCCAATTCGGGCCATCCCGGCATGCCTATGGGTATGGCGGAAATTGCGGTAGCGTTGTGGCAGCGTCATTTGCGCCATAACCCGAGCAATCCAAAATGGGCCAATCGTGATCGTTTCGTGCTCTCGAACGGCCATGGCTCGATGTTGATTTATTCCTTGTTGCACCTGACTGGCTATGATTTATCGATGGCTGATTTGAAAGCCTTCCGTCAGATGCATTCCAAAACGCCGGGTCACCCGGAAGTGCATGTTACCCCCGGCGTTGAAACTACCACTGGCCCACTTGGCCAAGGCATTAGCAATGCCGTCGGTATGGCTTTGGCTGAAAAGCTGTTGGCTGAAGAATTCAACCGCCCCGGCGCAGAAGTAGTCGATCACTATACCTACGCTTTCGTCGGCGATGGCTGCTTGATGGAAGGCATTTCGCACGAAGTCTGCTCGCTAGCAGGCACCTTGCGTTTGTCGAAATTGATCGTGCTATACGATGACAATGGCATCTCGATCGACGGTAAAGTCGATGGTTGGTTCCGCGACAATACCCCGCAACGCTTCGAATCCTATGGCTGGAATGTGATCCCAGCGGTCGATGGCCATGATGTCGATGCCGTCGATGCCGCTATTAGCGCAGCGAAAAAAGCCGACAAACCGACCTTGATTTGCTGCAAAACCGTGATCGGTAAAGGTTCGCCAAATTTGGCGGGCACCGATAAAGTCCACGGCGCAGCCTTGGGCGAGAAAGAAATCGCCGCTGTGCGCGAAGCGCTCGGTTGGAGCCACGCCCCATTCGAAATCCCAGCAGAAATCTATGCCGCATGGGACGCTAAAGCCAAGGGCGCAGAATTAGAAGCGCAATGGAATAGCCAATTTGCTGCCTATAGCGCCAGCAATGCACAAGAAGCCGCCGAATTGCAACGCCGCTTGCAAGGCCAATTGCCTGCCAATATCGACGCCGTGATCGCCAACGCAATTGCCGCTTGCACCGAGAAAAAAGAAACCATCGCCACCCGCAAAGCCAGCCAAAACGCAATCCAAGCCTTGGCCCCTAGCTTGCCAGAATTCTTGGGCGGTTCGGCAGATTTGACTGGTTCGAATCTGACCAACTGGAAAGAATGCAAAGCGGTGCGTACGGATCAGTGGGGCAACCACATCAACTACGGCGTGCGCGAATTTGGTATGAGCGCCATCATGAATGGTATCGCCTTGCATGGCGGCTACTTGCCATTCGGCGCCACCTTCTTGACCTTCTCCGATTACAGCCGTAATGCAATTCGCATGGCCGCTTTGATGAAGCTGCGTTCGATCTTCGTCTTCACGCATGATTCGATTGGCTTGGGCGAAGATGGCCCGACTCACCAATCGGTGGAACATGTCTCTAGCCTGCGTTTGATTCCGAACAGTGATACGTGGCGTCCATGCGATACCGTGGAGTCGGCGGTGGCATGGGGCTATGCAGTAAAACGTGCAGATGGCCCTAGCAATTTGATTTTCTCGCGCCAAAACTTGCCATACCAAGAGCGTAGCGCAGCGCAAATCGCTGATATCGCCCGCGGTGGCTATGTGTTGGTCGATGCGGCGGACGCTAAAGCGATCTTGATCGCGACTGGTTCGGAAATCGAATTAGCAGTGAAAGCGGCACAAGAATTGGCGCAAGAAGGCATTGCAGTGCGCGTCGTTTCCATGCCTTCGTCCAATGTCTTTGATCGCCAAGATGCCGCTTACAAAGCGAGCGTCTTGACTCGTGGTCTGCCACGCGTGGCGGTCGAAGCAGGCGTGACCGATTTCTGGCATAAATATGTTGGTTTGGAGTATGACAATCAAAGTAGCAATCAATGGCTATGGCCGTATCGGTCGCAATATTTTGCGTGCCCATTATGAAGGCGGCAAAAAGCACGACATTCAAATCGTGGCGATCAATGATTTGGGCGATACAAAATCGAACGCACATTTGACGCAATATGACACCGCGCATGGCAAATTCCCTGGCACGGTGACGGTTGATGGCGATCACATGATCGTCAACGGCGATAAAATCCGCGTTTTTGCACAACGCAATCCAGCCGAAATCCCTTGGGGTGAATTGGGCGTGGACGTGGTGTTGGAATGCACCGGCTTTTTCGCTAGCAAAGAAAAAGCATCCGCCCATTTGAAAGGCGGCGCTAAGAAAGTCATCATTTCCGCACCAGGCGGCAAAGATGTTGATGCGACCATCGTGTTTGGCGTCAATCATGGCATCTTGAAAGCCACGGATACCGTGATTTCGAACGCTTCCTGCACCACCAACTGCTTGGCGCCATTGGTCAAACCTTTGCATGAAAAACTGGGCCTAGTCACTGGTTTGATGACGACCGTCCATGCTTACACCAATGATCAAGTGTTGACCGACGTTATGCACGAAGATTTGCGTCGCGCCCGTTCGGCAACCATGAGCATGATCCCAACCAAAACTGGCGCCGCTGCGGCAGTTGGTTTGGTGATGCCAGAATTGAATGGCCGCTTGGACGGTTATTCGATTCGCGTTCCAACCATCAATGTTTCCATCGTCGATTTAACCTTCACCGCTAGCCGTGACACCACGGTCGATGAAGTCAATGCGATCATGAAAGAAGCATCGGAAGGCGCGTTGAAGGGTATTCTCGACTACAACACCGCACCGTTGGTGTCGGTCGACTTCAACCACAACCCAGCATCCTCGACTTTTGATGCGACCTTGACCAAAGTTTCTGGCAATCTGGTCAAAGTATCGTCTTGGTATGACAATGAATGGGGCTTCTCCAACCGTATGTTGGATACCACCGTAGCGTTGATGACTGCAAAATAATTGCACGCCAATTTTTAGCTAGTCGCATCCAGAAACCCGCAGGTAGCCTTGGCCGCCTGCGGGTTTTTATCTTTCTGTTGAATTTATCCCATGCTCGTCGCTGACTTATTTTCTACTGATAGCCTCTCCGCTGATTTTCTGGCGACCGTTTTGCAAAATCCCTATAACGCACAGATTTTGCAGCGCTTACCAGACTTGCAAGCGCCGCAAGCGCATTTAGCTGCGGGTTGCCTATTTCAAACGGTGTGGAATAGCCAATGCCAACGGCCGCTGACGGAAAATATTCTCGATTACGATGTCTTTTATTTCGATGCGAGCGATTTGTCATGGGAAGCGGAAGATAGCGTGATCCAACGCGCAGCTAGCTTGTTTGCCGATTTACCCGTCAAAGTCGAAGTGCGTAATCAAGCACGGGTGCATTTGTGGTACGAGCAAAAATTTGGTTATGCTTATTCCCCGCTCACTTCTTGTCGCGAGGGCGTTGATCGATTTTTAATTGCCAGTTCTTGTGTCGCGATAAGTGTGCAAGCCAATGGCGAATATGACGTCTATAGCACACATGGTTTGCAGGCGTTGTACGATGGCCAATTGCGCGCCAATCCCAATCTGGCTAGCAATACGATGTTTTTAGCGAAGGCGCAGTCATATCAACAGCGTTGGCCGCATTTGCGGATAGTGGCATGATGCACATGCCGCAGTGAAGGCACGCAAGGAGAGAGCATGAAGATCCTCTGTATATTGCCAGCCCAAGATTACGACCCGACCGAGAGTGCTGTGCTATGGCATAGCGTAACGCAGGCCGGGCACGAGGTACATTTTGCTACGCCGAGTGGTGCTATCGCCCATGCCGATACACGCTTGGTGACGCAAGGCTTTGGTTTGCTCAATCCATTTTTGATGACGGGCAAACATGCTTTAGCGCTGTATCACACCATGGCTGCCGATGCGCGCTTTCAGCATCCAATCGCATATAGCGCGGTCGAGCCTAGCGAATATGGCGCCCTCATCATTCCCGGCGGCCATGCGCAAGGCATGAAAACCTTGCTCGAATCACTCCCCGCACAGCGTATTTGCTTAGCGTTTTTTACTGCCGACAAACCCGTTGCAGCGGTTTGTCACGGCGTCTTGCTCGCCGCGCGCACCATCGACCCAGCGACAAACAAATCGGTGCTGTATCACCGCAAAACCACAGCGCTACCGGCCAGCATGGAAAATAGTGCGTGGCTTCTCACCAAACTTTGGCTGGGCGATTATTACCGCACCTACCCGCAATCTGTGCAAGCCGAAGCTTTGTGGTTCAGGATGGGCAGTATCTGTCGGCGCGCTGGCCGGGTGATTGCTATACGCTAGGGCGGGCCTTGGTCAAGATATTGCCACCAAGCTAGCTGGTTTGGTTGGCACGGAGATGGATTTTCGTTCGCGCACAATGCCGCGCTGGAAAGCCTGTGCAGCCTGATTGAGAAGGGAAACTCACGAGCAAAATTAGCCGTGGGAATATAAATAAATACCGATGCCCATCGCCGCTAAGATGCCGAGCAAAACAATCGCGCCGATTTTATGTTGCAAATGATCTAACGCCGCAAATTCTTGCCATTGCTCGGTTTCTGCGGCTTTAGCACGGCGAAACACTAACCAAACACAATAAACATTGGCGATGATGGCAAGCAGTGCGAATCCAATCTTGGCATGCAAGAGCGCACTAGCGGGTGCCGTTGCCAGCAAAAGGGCGCCAGTCACAAGAACAATGCAAAAGGCTGGGATTTCAATCCATACATCGACGCGTTGATGCAAGCGCACCAAGATTTTTTCTTGCGTTCGACCTTGACCAAGCAAGGCGCGTTCAAACAAAGCCTCGGTCAACACACAGCCAAGCCAAAGTCCGACAAAGATGAGATGGATAGGGAGCAGAAAATTTTTCATGGTGGCGAAAGGTGATTGCAAAAACTCAACGTGACTGGTCCAAACGCTAGGTTGCAGGGACTGCTAAACAGAGGTAGCACCGCTACAGGTGTTGCGCCAATTGATCTCAAAACGAGAATCAAAAAAACAGCCTAAACCGCCCCATTATGACGGCTAACATCAAGCTTCGCAAGCCAAGGAGGCGCAGTGTAAATTTCCCATCGTCAGATGTGCTGTGCTTACAAAGCGTCGTCAAAAAATGCAGCGGAATCCCGCTGGCA
>JACPVY010000284.1 GCA_016197345.1 Burkholderiales bacterium | reverse complement strand
GGTGCAGCCCGGCGTGCTGGATCCCACGTTTGAAACGCAGATGGATCAACTCAAGCCCGGCGAGATAAGTCAGCCTTTCAAAAGCCAATTCGGCTGGCATATTGTGCAGGTAGTAGAACGCAAAACAGTGCAAGACAGTGGTTTGCAGATTGAGCAAGTGTCGCGCTTTTGGTTGCATCAAGCGAACTTGAACATGAATTTGCTGATCGCTCGTACCTTGCTCGGCCGTGATGCCTTACCAGGCGAAGCGCCAGTCATTTTGGATGAATACGCCAATACCTCGTCGGCCGGTTCGATCATCGCTTTCCACAAATATCAACAAGATTTAGCCAGCGGCCAACACGGTGTGATTTGCTCGTTTGGTGCGGGGTATTCGATTGGTTGTGTGGTGGTGAAGAAGCGCTAAACCCGGACAGGTAGGGTGGTGCTGTGAGTAAAAATACGCTCACCCGTGATGCTTGGTTTGCCATTGCCCCACCAAGCATCCGAGCCTCGTGGGTAATACCTTGCGGGCGGGTTCCACAGCGCCCGGAGTTGTTGCCATGCGCCTAGATTTTGCAGCATAGAAAAGAATGTTTTCATAATGGCAAAACAGTAAAAAACAGGTACAATATCGCCTTTCTGTATATTTACAATATGGACATGAAAGGTGTTGCATGTCGGCAAAAGAAAAGATCCTCACCACTGAGGAAATCTATGCGGAGCCTGTCGAGGGTATCAGTTGAACTGACCATAGCGGCTAATAAAATTTGTGCTAATGGAAGCAATTCCTACGAAATTCGGAATGCCTTGATCTTAGAAGAAAAGAAAAAGAAGATTCGCTACAAGAATGGCGAGACCTTACCAAACTCTGCCCAGAACCTCTTAAACGATGCGGCCCGTGAAGCACGCCATTCGCGCATCCTTGGCAACAACATACTGCGTGCTGACAAGAATCTGACTAGACCAGACGATGTCGATGCGCATCATGTGGTTGCGGTACAAGACGAACGCGCTGCGTCCGCACGCGCCATCCTTTTCTTTATTTGGTTGATTGGCATCAATGACGCTGCCAATGGCCTTTTTATGCGACGTTTTCCAGCCAGTGTAGTCGCTGGACTGGAAAAATCTCCGCCACACCAAGGCATCGGAAACATACATACAGACGCCTATCATTTGGCGGTGTATATGCGCTTATTTAGAATTTCTCAAAAGGATGCGACTACGGGGCGTGCCATGTTGCGTCAAATTGCAAGCGAAATTGTCGCAGGCACGTGTCCGCATTAAGAAAGACTAGCTATGAAAATCTGGGAATTACGCTATGACGGCATCAATCACTATTCGGTATTAGTCCCCGACGAGAAAGGTATCAATATATTGAGCATTCTTGGCGTGGACGGTAAGCCAAAGCAGTGGGCTGTAAGACCGAAGATCAAGCCATTTATCGAGAAACGCAAAAAGCGAGCCAAACCACGCGCCGACCTTAGCTATCTGATTGCTGGCTCAATCACCTTAAACGAAAAAGCGTATCAAGCTTTGAAGGAATTCCTGCTCCCCTTCGGCCAGTTGCTTGAACTGGATTGCCAAGGGGAAATTGAGTATTTCTACAATGTCACTAAGCTGATTGATTGCGTTGATGATGAGCACTCAGCAAAAGAGTTTGATGTAGTGTCCCGTGAAGTCTTTTTGCCGAACTCCATACCGGAAGATATACCCCTTATCTTCAAAGACCCACATACCGTAGGAACTCGCATCTATATGAATCAGGCAGGTAAAGAGAAGTTCGAGCAGATTGCCAGTGCTGCTGGATTGTTCGGTGCGAGGTTTGTTGAGGCTGGGCAAGGGTTGATCTAGCCTTCTGCGCTCACAACCGTGGTTCGGAAACTATGTTCGCGATGGCGGCGGTACTGATTTCTGAAACTCGGCAACAAATCCGAAAACTCTTGGCGATTTTTTGCTTCTTGCTCGGCTCACTACTTGCAGCGAGGGACAGACCTGCTGCGTGTAGTGAGCCTAATAGCGGCGCGCTATCTTGACCGAGCGCGCTTTTTGAGAGCTTATTTATCTGGGGTAGCGTGCTTTTTTGGGACGCACCCCAAAAATTGTTTTACAAACTCGCCGCCAATTCCGCTCCTTCGCGTATCGCGCGCTTCGCATCCAACTCACTCGCTAGCGCCGCGCCGCCGATTTTGTGGAAGCGTGGTCCGCCTGTTTCACCTTCGGGCGGCATCAATTCGGTCAGCGATTCTTGCCCGGCGCAGATAATCACGTTATCGACTTCTAACAAACGCGTTTCGCCACCGACCGTGATGTGCAAACCGGCATCGTCGATTTTGTTGTACTCGACTCCCGCTAGCATTTCGACGCCATGCCGTTGCAAGGTGGCGCGATGGACCCAGCCGGAGGTCTTACCCAAGCCCGCGCCGACTTTGCTGGCTTTGCGTTGCAGCAGATAAAGCTGGCGTATCGGTTCGACTGGCGCTGGTGTGGTCAAGCCGCCATTGGCTTTGCACTTCAAGTCAACGCCCCATTCCGCCATCCAATGCTTGACTGGCACGGGCAAGCTAATTGCTGGGTCGTGCAATAAATATTCGCCGACGTCAAAACCAATCCCGCCTGCGCCGATGATGGCGACGCGTTTGCCAACGGCTTTTTTGTGTTGCAGCACATCGAGGTAAGACAACACTTTCGCATGCTTGATGCCGTCGATACGAGGCGAGCGTGGATTGACGCCGGTAGCGACGATCACATCATCAAAACCTTGCGCCAGCAATTGCGCGCGCGTGACGCGCTGGCCGAGTTTGAGTTTGACACCGGTAATTTCTAAGCGACGTTTGAAATAGCGCAGCGTTTCGGCAAATTCTTCCTTGCCGGGGATTTGCATCGCGATTTTGAACTGGCCACCGATGCTATCGCTGCTATCAAACAGCGTCACGTCATGGCCGCGTTCAGCGGCGACGGTTGCTGCCGAAAGACCTGCTGGGCCAGCGCCGACCACCGCCACTTTGCGCGAGGTCAGGGTTTTGCGATACACCAATTCGGTCTCATAGCAAGCACGTGGATTGACGAGGCAAGAAGCGCGTTTGTTTTGGAAGGTGTGGTCGAGACAAGCTTGATTACAGCCGATGCAGGTATTGATTTCATCGCTACGACCAGCGGCTGCTTTATTCACCCAATCAGGATCAGCCAAGAAAGGCCGTGCCATCGACACCATATCGGCTTGGCCGCTAGCGATGATGTTTTCTGCATCGTCTGGCATGTTGATGCGATTCGAGGCGACCACGGGTACTTGTACCTCTTTGCGCAAACGCCCGGCAGCAGCAGCAAAGGCGGCGCGTGGCACCGAGGTCACAATCGTTGGAATCCGCGCTTCATGCCAGCCGATACCGGTATTGAAAATGGTGACGCCTGCTTCTTCCAGCGCCTTAGCGACGGTGACGACATCTTCCCAGCTATTGCCATCCGGCACCAGATCGAGGATGGAATGGCGATACATGATGATGAAATTCGGGCCGACCGCTTGCCGTACTTGTTTCACCACTTCGACTGGCAAGCGCATGCGGTTTTCAATCGGGCCACCCCAGCGATCAGCGCGCTTATTGGTGCGACGGGTCAAAAATTGATTCAGTAAATAGCCTTCGCTACCCATAAT
>JACPVY010000283.1 GCA_016197345.1 Burkholderiales bacterium | reverse complement strand
GCTGAAACGCTACGCATGCTAGGGGAAGTCGGGCGCGATATCACCGCCAATCTGGAAGCCTCAGCGGTATTCGCCGCGATGCAGGGACACGTTGAAAAACTGCTGAATGCGCCGCCGTATCTGGCCATTTTCCGCGCCTTTGCGGGTAGCGACATGCTAGAGCTAGCCTGCGGTTGGCAAGATGGGCAAAGCCTGCCGGTAGAAAAAATCGCGCTAGATGATCCGCAACACCCGGTGGCACGCGCCGCGCGCGATTGGCAAGAAATTGCCATCGCAGAAGAAGGCGAAGCGGTGCCCGGCAAAATTTTATCTGCGCTTTATGTCCCCCTCATCATCGATCAGCGCCCGCTAGGTGTGATGGCGATTAGCTCCCATCAAGCACGCGCTTTTGGCGAGCGCGAACAATTGATTTTCCGCACCCTCTGCGGCTATGCCGCGATTGCACTTGATAACGCCAATGCCTACCAACGCTTGCAACAAGTGCAAAGCAAGTTAGTGGCGCAAGAGAAAAAAATCATTTCGCAAGAAAAAATGGCCGCACTCGGTGGTTTAGTCGCTGGTGTAGCGCATGAGTTGAATACCCCGCTAGGCAATGCGCTGATGATGGCCAATTCCCTGCAAGATGATATTGACGATTTGGGTCTGAAATTGGGTAGCGCGAGCATGCAAAAAAGCGATTTGGTGCGCTTTTTGGAACATGCACAAGAAGCCTCCAATACCATCAATCAGGGCTTGAATACTGCGGTGAAGCTGGTTAATAGCTTCCGCCAAGTGGCGGTGGATCGCAGCAGCGAAGAACGGCGCGTCTTCGATTTGCAGCAAGTTTGCGCCGATGCGGTAGCGACGATGGCCGATCAGATCAGCATGGCAGGGCATACGATAGAAGTCGAAATACCGAAGTTGCTTTCGCTTAACAGCTACCCTAAACCCTTAGCGCAAGTGCTGACGCAATTAATCAGCAATTGCTTAACCCATGCATTCACTGGCCGTAGTCATGGCAAGATGATGTTAGAAGCAAGGCAAGAAAGCAGTGGTCGCGTTCTCGTCAGCTTGGCCGATAATGGCATCGGTTTGAGCGAAACCGATCTGAAGCGCATCTTTGATCCATTTTTCAAAGTCAATCCAGAACATAGCGGCACTGGCTTGGGCCTCTCTATTTGCAGCAATATCGTAAGCTCAGTACTCAATGGCCACATCAGTGCCAATAGCACGCTAGGCCAAGGCACAACGATCAGTTTTGAAATTCCCTTAACTGCGCCCGAACCCCGCGCTTAACCCGAGGCGCCAAGCACCTTGCATGATGCAGCGTGATCATGCAGTGCTTGCTCCAGCAATAATGGGCAAGCACCGCTAGCAACAAAATGTGTGCTGCCAACAACTTCTAGGGCGCGTACAGTACCCCTACCATGC
>JACPVY010000282.1 GCA_016197345.1 Burkholderiales bacterium | reverse complement strand
TTTTGCTAGCGCGAGCAAGATGGTCGGTAGCATGTTGCGGTAATAAAAGCTTAAGATCAAATCTGGGGCGAGGGCGGCGATGCGCTGTTCCACTTGCGCTAATTCGCTAGCATCGGGGGTGATGCAGGGGATGCCGTGTCGCTGGCATAGTGCGGCGACAGATTCAAACCAAATCGTTTCAAGCGGATTATCTTGATGGCTGACGACGAGCTTGACATCGACACCACGCGCTAGCAGCACTTGCAAACAGCGCACGCCCACATTGTGATAGGCGAAGACGACGGCGCTTTGGAACTGCTTAGGCATTTTTGACCTCGGCTTGCTGCGCAATCGAGACTAAGGCATCGCTATTGACGACGGCATCGTGCTGCAAAATGGTTTGCACCACATAGCGTGGCCGCGCCCGCACTTGCAGGTAGATGCGGCCAACGTATTCGCCGACCAAGCCGATACCAAACAAAATCACACCCATGAAGAAGAAGGCAAAGGCAAACAGCGTGAATAGCCCTTCGGCTTCAGCACCGAGCAAAAAACGTCTGACTAAGAGCAAGATCACTAGCGCCGCCGAACCTGCAGAGAGCAGCATCCCTAGCATAGAAAAAACCTGCAGCGGCATCAGTGAAAAGCCAGTCATCAAATCAAAATTGAGGCGGATCAAGCTATAAAACGAATATTTCGATTCGCCCGCTGCGCGTTCTTCGTGTTCGACCACGATTTCAGTCGGATTGCGGGCAAAGCTATACGCTAGCGCTGGCACAAAAGTATTGACTTCGCCGCATTGATTGATCAGGTCAATCACATTGCGGCCATAGGCGCGCAACATATTGCCTTGATCGGTGATTTTGATGCGGGTGATTTTTTCGCGTAGCAAATTCATCGCGCGGGATGCATATTTTCGCCACAGCGCATCGTGGCGTTTGCGCCGTATCGAGCCGACATAGTCATAGCCCTCACGCATTTTTGCCAGCAAATTGCCGATTTCTTCCGGTGGATTTTGCAAATCGGCGTCTAGCGTCACGACGACATCGCCACGGCTGGCGGCAAAACCGGACAAAATCGCCATGTGCTGACCGTAATTGCCATTTAAGAGCACCACGCGCGTCACGTCGGGCCGCAGACGAAATTGATCGGCGGCAAATAATTTGGCAAGACCGGCCGATTCGTTATAAATCGGGATGACGACGGATAATTCTGGTTTCATGAGATTGGGCAATAACTAGAGCAGACGACGAGCAAACATTAGAAATCACAGCGAAATTGTGCCGTCTTTATTTGTAAAGCACTGATTTTACCGCTTCTACCGCTCTTTCCACGTCTTGCTTAGTCATAGCATTAAACATTGGTAGCGTGACATTTTGTTTGCCCACCCGTTCAGCGATGGGGAACATGCCATCAGTGAAGCCTAGCGCACGATATAAAGTGAACAAATGCACGGCGCGATAGTGGTAGCCCAAGAAAATCTTGTGTTCATCCATCATTTGCCGCATAAAACTCGCGCGTTCGACACTTTCTGGTAGGACGAGCTGAAATAAATGCCAATTGGTCAGGCCAAAGGCGCGCATCGGCAATTGCGCCCCACTTTTCGCTTCAAATTCAGGGCCAAAGCAATCGAAATAATGCTGGGCTAGCATTTCACGGTGCGCAGTAATGGCGTCGATTTTGTTGATTTGTCCTAAGCCAATGGTGGCCATGATGTCGGTCATATTGTATTTGCCGCCCAAGACATCGCAATCAATGCCATCCATGCCGCTACGGGTGATGCCTTGCAAGCGGTATTTTTCGGCGAGGGTCGCTTCTTCTTCGTTATTCAGTACCAGGCAACCGCCTTCGGCCGTGGTCAGGTTCTTATTGGCTTGAAAGCTAAACGAGACGAAATCGCCAAACGAACCGATGCGCTTACCTTGCCAATGCGAGCCTAGCGCTTGGGCTGCGTCTTCCACCACGCGCAGTTTGTATTTGTTAGCGATTGCGTACAAGCGGTCCATGTCTAGCGGCAGGCCGGAGATATAGACCGGGATCAAGGCTTTGGTACGTGGGGTGATCGCGGCTTCTAATTTATCGAGATCGAGATTGCGTGTAACCGGGTCGATATCGGCAAATACTGGCGTCGCACCGACTTCCAAAATCACATTGCTGGAGGCGACCCAAGTATTCGGTGTCGTGATCGCTTCATCACCGGGGCCGATGCCTGCGATGCGCAAGGCAATTTCCATCGTGCAGGTGCCGGAATTAAAGCAGCGCACCGGACGCCCACCGAAATAATTTGATAGCTCTGCTTCAAATTGTTTGACCTTAGGGCCACTGGTGATCCAACCCGAGCGCAAGACATTGCCTACTTCAGCGATGGTTTCTTCGTCTATGGTTGGACGGGAAAATGGCAGCACGGGTAAGTCTGCGGATAATGTATTTGTCATAGTGTTCACGGCTCAAAAAGTTAATCTGTGAAGCAAAGCATGGTGTTCGATGCAATGGGTTAAGTGTTCAGAACGCGGCATTTGCTTTCGTAGGGTGGGCTGCATGCAGCCCATCGCTGTTCGGGCAACTTGTTGCCCACGGCGGTGAATTTCATTCTTTGCACCTTAGCTTGATCAATTCAGACTGCCCTCAATCTTGAATGACATCAAAATGGCTTGCTTTTTACGATGCATCAAATCCGTGGGCAACGAGTTGCCCACCCGACGCCAAAATATATAAAACCTTTAAAATCAATGACTTAGTTTTTTCAAAAGTCATTGATTTGGGGTGAATTGGGGCTGTTTGGGGTGGGTATTGGCAACATAATGACAACGTGCCTTTTCCTTGCCATAACCGCTTCAAATCTCAACAACGTTTAATCGCCACCTCGGCAATTCTACCATCAACGGCAAGGACTAAAAAAACCGTGCCGTTGGCTTATCGTTTGTTTCGACAGTTTCCACACTTGGCATTTTGGACAATCTGCTCCTGATACAATTCGTCAGATCGAAAGCACAAATTCTTTGACAACTTCCCCGGAGTAATATGTTCAAATTTCAAAAAACCGCATTGTTCGTTGGGTGGGTGGCGATTGCTTGTTCAAGCACTGCGGCACAGCAAGGTTGGAAACCAAAATTGCTTTCTCGGGCAGACGAAGCAAGGTGGATTCAAACTATCAAGATGCATAAAGCTTCAGATGGTGCGACCGTAGCCGAAGTCCTGTCCTACGTCGAGCATATGCGACCCCGTCAATTTAAAGTATCTGAAATTTCGATTGGTTATAACGGCGCAACGGGCGAACCAGACACCGTATCAATTAGCTATTGGATAGGTCGAAAGAGAAGCGCGGACGATGCCTTTGTCGATTTGGGCTACAACATGACCCGCGACGGAAAGATAAAAGCTGTTTCCGAAGAGGCTACGACATTAAAAGCACTGGAACAAGGCCGAGAATCATTTTTGCGTGAAATTGATTCTATTTGCAAAATGACATGCCACTCTGAACCAAATGAAAAACCCAGATGTTAATATTAGGAAGTTATCATCGTCTAAGAACGACTAACCGCACCTCACTCAAGTAATTATTGAAAAGACCGTTTTTATGCAGGAAAAAAAGCTTGAGCCGTTATCATGCCCGTTTTGCGGCGAAATGCCTGTTATTTTGCCGACGGTGGAAGATGTCGATGCGGGTGTTTGCGGGGCGGCTTATGCCGAAGTTCGCTGTATCAATATGCGTTGTCCGGCGCAGCCCAGTGTACATGATGGTGCGGAAATTGCGGATGACCGAGGGAGTCAGGCGTATAAAAAACTTGCTATTGCACGCTGGAATCAGCGTAGCACAACAATGTACTAATGGGTGCGACGTTGTGAGACGCCCCCATTTTCTCAATGCACAAACAGCAATAAAAACTGCACCACACCGCAAAGCACCGAAATCGTCGTCACAATCAAGGCCAGCTTTTGCCCGCCAATATTTTTCGTTTTGCCCCTTCGGAAATCACTTTCACTTCTTCGTGATGAAGACGTAGTTTGGTCTGATATCGTCTTAAAAAGACTAAGGTAGCTATACATAACCGATTTAAATTACATCCGCAATATCCAAACGATCTATCCGCCAACTGCAAAGGATTGTCCATTGGCATCACGGATGAAAGTCCCTGTTGCCAAGCACTCCTTCCACAGTATGGCTCTCAATATCGCAGCCTGCATCACCCTCACTGCCTTTCGGTAAGCACGTGATGGCTGCACTGGCACCACCCGAATGGGCGGCTTGCGTAAAAACGCGTAAAGGTGGATCATTGGTCGCATTACACAAAGTTAAAAAACGCACAGCCTCTATAGTATTTTGCTATCAAGGGGATTACCCGTGCGTCTTTACATTGTCATGAAACTATCATGCGTTTCATTGATACCCAAGATTAGTAATGTTTCTCACTTTGCAAATGGGGCGATATGCAATTGAAATCAGTCTTGCTAACAGCTATGTTGACTGTGGCGTTATTATCAAGTTCTTATGCGAAAGAGCCGCCATCATTGGCTCCAGAATCGGCATCCTCTACTTCCGCCCATTCAGCGGAAAATACTTTGCTTGCGCATAAACACTACACCAATAAAAAAGGGAGTGTCGTACATTCACCAGCGCACACCAGGACAGGTAAAGCCCCGGATGGTGCTTCTGCCCAATGTGGCGATGGGAGCTACAGCTTTAGCCAGAATCATCGCGGCACGTGTTCCCATCATGGCGGTGTAGTTCATTGGCTACGTTGAGAATGTTTTGTCATTAACATAAAACCTACTGATGATCTGGAGCTGGGGCTATGGCTGCATGCGGGTGGCGTGGGTTAACTTGCGAGCAAAAATCCCATCTTGCGGCATTTATTTTATTGCTAAATAGCAATTTTTCTATCGCATTCATTTAGGCGCGCCTCTAACTCAATTAGTCTTACCGTATCCCTATTTAGCGTTAATGGTAATGAATGGCAACAGTCATTCGCAATGCACTTCCATAAGGCAATAATTTGAATTATTCATTATCTATCAGGCTTTCCGTATGGCTATTTTTCGCAATTTGGTTG
>JACPVY010000281.1 GCA_016197345.1 Burkholderiales bacterium | reverse complement strand
CTGGTGAAAGATTATGGCTTTTTGACAATGATTGCTAAACCGATGTTTTGGTTGATGGAAACCTTGCACAAAGGCATAGGCAACTGGGGTTGGACGATTGTGGCTTTCACGATTTTGATCAAACTCGCGCTCTTCCCACTCTCTGCTGCTAGCTTCCGTAGCATGGCACGCATGAAAGTGGTGACACCGAAGATTCAAGCGATCCGTGAGCGTCACAAAGAAGATCCGGCGAAGATGAATCAAGCGATGATGGAATTGTACAAAACGGAAAAAATCAACCCTTTGGGTGGTTGCTTGCCGATTTTGATCCAAATGCCAGTTTTCTTGTCGCTGTATTGGGTGTTACAAGCTTCGGTTGAAATTCGCAACGCACCGTGGGTTGGCTGGATCACCAATTTGGCCGCACCTGATCCTTGGTATATCTTGCCTGTGATTTACGCGATTTCGATGTATATCACCTCCAAGCTCAACCCGGCGCCTGCTGATCCTATGCAAGCGAAGATGATGTTGTATATGCCACTCGCATTTTCGGTGATGTTTTTCTTCTTCCCATCGGGCTTGGTGCTATATTGGGTCGTCAACAACATCATGTCGATTGCGCAGCAATGGGTGATTACGCGTCAATTTGAGCCCAAACCTAGCCAAGGCTAAGCACGTTTTGCCTTGACAACACAAACGGCCTGCGTAAGTAGGCCGTTGTTCCATCTAGCCTCATCATTTATCTCTATCCTCTCTATTGCCACGGTCTACGCTATGAACTTCGATAATTCTCCGATCGCCGCCATCGCCACCGCACCCGGACGTGGTGGCATTGGTGTGGTACGTATTTCCGGCAAAAATCTGCTGCCTTTGCAACAAGCCTTGTTTGGCCAGCCACTCAAACCACGCCACGCTACCTACCTCCCTTTCCGCGAAGCCGATGGTGGGATTTTGGATCAAGGCATCGCGTTGTATTTCCCCGGCCCGCATTCTTATACGGGTGAAGATGTGCTAGAGCTGCAAGGCCATGGCGGCACCACCGTGATGCAAATGTTGCTCGCGCGCTGCCTGCAAGCGGGCGAAAGCTTGGGTGTACGCCTAGCGCAACCCGGTGAATTTACGCAGCGCGCTTTTTTAAATGACAAGATGGATTTGGCGCAAGCGGAAAGCGTTGCCGATTTGATCGAAGCGTCGACTGAAGCGGCGGTACGTTCAGCGTCTAGCTCACTGTCCGGCGCTTTTTCGCGCGAAGTGACTACGCTGGTCGAGCAAGTCACGAATTTGCGTATGTTAGTAGAGGCAACCCTCGATTTTCCCGAAGAAGAAATCGACTTTTTAGAGAAATCGAATGCGCGCGGCCAACTCGAAGGCATCGCGACCGCCTTGCAAAAAGTCTTGCAACAAGCTTCGCAAGGCGCGCTATTGCGTGAAGGCTTGAATGTGGTGCTGGCTGGTTTGCCGAATGTTGGCAAATCCTCGCTCTTAAATAGCCTCGCTGGTGCCGATATCGCCATCGTCACCCCAATTGCTGGCACCACGCGCGACAAAGTCACTGAAACTATCCAGCTCGAAGGCATTCCGCTCAATATCATCGACACCGCTGGCATCCGCGCCCATCATGAAGTCGCGGATGAAGTCGAACGCATTGGCATCGAACGCACATGGGCGGCACTATCGCAAGCGGATGTGATTTTGCATTTGCTCGACGCTAGCATGGGGCCAACTAGCGCCGACGAAGAAATGCGCGCCGCCTTCCCGGCAAATGTGCCACTGCTGACGGTGTGGAACAAAATCGACCTGTCCGGCCATAAGCCAGCACGCGATGAAATGGGGGATGAAGTCCATCTATATATTTCGGCGCAAGAAGGCGAAGGTATGGCCTTGCTGCGGCAAGAATTATTGAAAGTCGCTGGCTGGCAGCAAACTGGCGAATCGCTGTACATGGCACGCGAACGCCATTTGATCGCGCTGCAAGCAGCCAGCAAACATTTGCAACAAGCGCAATTGCATGCGGCGCAAGATGATCAAATGCTAGACCTGTTCGCCGAAGAACTGCGCCAAGTACAAGAGCGCTTATCCAGCATCACCGGTAAATTCACGCCGGATGATTTGTTGGGTGTGATTTTTAGCCGGTTTTGTATTGGGAAGTAAACGAGTCCCAACTTAGCGCTAGCGATGCCTTGATCAGCATCGCTAGCCCGATTAACTGCCCGCATGCACCGCGTCGGCTAGTGATGGCAAAGTCCCGCGCTTCACTTTGAATCCTGCCATTTGCACACCCAAGGCGACCAAATCGACCTTGGTTTCCCGGACTTTCGGGAAAATCTCGTTTTCCTCTTCGCCAGTGTGGTGCTCAATCTGTTCCTGTAGCACTTTGAGCTTAGCGTCATACAAATCCTCGCCCACTTCCATCGCCATGATTTGCTGGATCAATTCTTTGGCGCTGCTATGCTCAACCAAGGCTTCGTCGATTTCGTCATCTTCCTTCACTGCCGCCCGCACCGCAGGATAAAAAACCTGTTCTTCCATCTCCATATGGGTCATCAGTTCGTTACAGATTTGTTCAGCCAATTTTTTCTTAATCACAAATGAGGGATCGCAAAGCTTTTCAAATTGCTGAAACAAGGCTTTTGTACTGTGATGTTCGCTGATCAACATCGCAACTGCATCGTGGCGCTGATTTGTCATGGGATAGCCTCCTTGGTTTCTAAGTGCGAATACTGTGGCAATGGCAGGCGAGGTAGCGGCGTCAGCCAACCACACTCGCTTGCAAAGAGCTTTTCTGGCCAAGCAGCGGCACTTCCTAGCTGATCGTCAATGCACAAACAGCGCAATCAAGATCACCAAGGGAATCGGTATGCCTAATAAGAGCAACAAAATAGAGCGCATTATTTTCTCCCATTCACATTGATTTAGGGGACACGTTTGGACGTAAATGGATACGCACGTCGTCGCGTCTACGTCCACCTAGCGTGGCCGCTAAACTGGCAATAAATGCGCCAAACAGTAGGGTGACAAACATCCACAAAGCAGAATGCGCAGCGGCTTTACGGGTTTCATCGGCTAACTGCATCGCTTTTTCTTTCGCATCGGCCGCAGCTTTCACTGCACGCCCATAGATATCGTCCACGCGACGTTCAGCATCAAGCTGACTCAAACCCGTGCGTTTAATCACGGTTTGTGTCAGATAGGCGCGATCATCGGCCGTCAATCTACCTTCAGCCAAGCTAGAGGTCACGATTTTGCCCACTTCGGTGCGTTGCAAATCGCTACTCCCACCATCGCTTGTGGCAGAACGCAGCAGCATGTCGGAAAAATAACCCGTCCGGTTTTCGGCATTGCTATCGACCATGCTACCTGCAACGGCGCCCGCTGCCACCACGCTTCCCGCTGTGAACGCGCCGCCTAGCATGGTCTTGATACCACTTGCCAGCAAAGCGACCATGACTAGCGTCGTCACCGCCCAAGCCAACAAACCATGCGCGGTATCGCGAAAATACACTTCATCATCATGTACGTTGGTCCACTTCATCCGCAAACGCCCGGCGATATAGCCCCCAACACCTGAAGCGGCTAATTGCATGAAAGCGATCCATCCAACCGTCACCACACTGACTGGCATCGCGTTATAGGTATACGGCGAAATCGACGATAAGCCCAAACCGACGCCGAGCAATAATAAAATGAATGATAGTGCCGCTGCGGCGGCGGCACCTGCGAAAACTGCGGCCCAAGAAACACCGAAAGAGCGCCCATCATCGGCACTATCGAGTGCAAAAGCTTGTTCTGACATAACTTGTGCTGTCATGATTACACTCCTGAATGAAATAGCATGGATAAGGCAGGTTCAGCGCTGCTGCGCTCTTTCAACTCGGCCATCTCGGCACCTAAAGCATTGAGATCAAGCTTCGTTTTACGCACTTGAAGAAACATATCGTCTTCTTCCTCGCCAACATGGTGCTCGATCTGCTCTGACAAGACCTTGACCTTGGCATCATAGAGCTCGTCATCCGGGTCCATTGCCATGATTTGCTCAATCAATTCTTTCGCATTGGCATGCTCGACCAACGCTTCGTCCATCAAAGCATCGTCGTGGATAGGTTTGCGTACTGCTGGATAGAAAATCTGCTCCTCGATTTGCGCATGCATCAGCAGTTCATGGCATATCTGATCTGCTAATTTTTTCTTGTTTACCTTAGAACGGTCGCTGAGCTTTTCATACTGTGCAAACAGTGCTCTGACATTCTTGTGATCGGCAATCAACATCGTGATTGCATCATGTGGTTTAGTTACCATGGGGCATTCTCCTTTGTGGATATGCTTGAATCATGCAACGCGGGCAAAAGGAGGTATGTACGACAACGAACATTGCTTGTTAAATAAATTCGCCGCGCTAGCGCTGACTTTCGATGCTGCCGTCAAGCGCTCTGTGAAGCGTGCAAAACAAGCAAATTTCTAACAACTGCTGCAAGCATTTGCGAAACTTCGCGGTTCCGCTTAGAATGTCGGACCTGCACGCGGGTGTAGCTCAATGGTAGAGCAGAAGCTTCCCAAGCTTAAGACGAGGGTTCGATCCCCTTCACCCGCTCCAATCTGTTCCAATGTATTTTCTCGTTACGCCAAAGCCCATGTCAGACCACGATATCGAACAAGGGCCAGCGCGCCCCATGCTATACGACCCACTAGATCACCGCATTCGCAGTTTCGTCACGCGCGCTGGCCGCTTGTCGAATGCGCAAGCGCGTGCGCTAGAGACGCTAGGGCCGCAATTTTGCCTGCCGTATGCGAAAGAAATCGTCGATTACAGCAAAGTGTTTGGCCGCAACGCGCCATGTGTGCTGGAAATTGGCTTTGGCATGGGCGATACCACGGCCCATATCGCGAAAATTTTGCCGGAGATCGATTTCATCGGCGTTGAAGTGCATACCCCCGGCGTCGGTAGCATGTTGAAGCTGATCGACGAACAAAAACTGACGAATTTGCGCGTGATACAGCACGATGCAGTCGAAGTGCTACGCAATATGTTGGCACCAAATAGCCTAGCGGGCATCCACATCTTCTTCCCCGATCCTTGGCATAAAGCACGCCACAACAAGCGCCGTTTGATTCAAGCGCCATTCGTCAAAGAACTGTGCGAG
>JACPVY010000280.1 GCA_016197345.1 Burkholderiales bacterium | reverse complement strand
GCGGTAATAGACAAAATCTTCGATCGGGATAAAACAGGCTTCATGCGACCAATATTCGAATAACTTGCCCTGCGCGAGCAAGTCTTCTAGCCACACTTGCGGATAATCGCCGATACGACTCCAGAGCACGAGATAAGGACTGCGCGCAACCACGCTAATGGTGTCGATTTGCAGCACACCCATGTTTTTGATGGCTGCTAGCACGTCGTCTGCGCTACGGGCTTTACGTGGCGGGCGAAATACCCCTTGCGCCGCCAAATGCAGATTGCGTGCCTGTTGCAGAGCGAGTTTCATAGTGTAGGCAACTGATCCAAGGTTTCGAAAAAGAATAATTGCACCAAGCGGCCATCATCCATCTTGCTGCCAAACACTTCGCCGATGGAATGAAAGAAATCACCGCGATAAATTAAGAGACGATTAAACACCATAGGCAGTTGCAAAATCATTTCCCAATCAGCGCGGCGCGTCATTAATTCATTGAACTGACTGGCGTGCAAATTGTGCGGTAAAAACTGCTGCTGAAAGCTCTTGAAATTCGCAAAACCCGCCGCATGCACCGTATCGTCATCATGCCGCCGCACCCAGCCCGTTTCGCGATGCCGCCAAAACATGGTGCCGCCCTTACATTGCTCTGGCAAATTCAAAAATAAGACGCCTGCATATTGCCGAAAACTATCGCCCGTTTCGTTATCGACATGGATATCGCTGCGGGCGACCGAATCTTGCAAGCTGATGCGACAAGAGCCATTGTCAGGCGAAATGAATTTGATTGGCTTGCCCATGATGTGCGCAATCGCCGCCATCAAATAACTGCATTCTTGACCATCGGTTTGGCGACCCGGATAGTTTTGTCCGGCATAGCGTAAGGCGTGAAACGGCAAGCGCAAAATTTGTTGCCGATGATGCAAGGGGTCGGGTAAGAAATTATCGATGACATGCAAATCTAGCTCATCTCGCCATGCCAGAAATTGCGCCTCGTCGGCAAAAGCGTGGTCGGCATGCGCATATTGCAAGCTATGCCAACTAAAGCGTTGCGGACTTTGGCCGTCATGCAGGGGGCGATTGCCCGGTAGCGCATAGCCTATCCGGCGCGATTTGAGCAATGCGGGGTTGCCGTGAACGGCAAAGGCGAAGGTTTCTTGTGCGTTCGCCAATTGATTATCTTGATAGAGCCACTGTGCGAGCAGATCGAGCGCAGAACTTTTCGCGGCGCCACGTTCTTGCAATTGCTGCAATTGCTGAATCGCCAAGGCAATTTCGCCTCGCGCGTGCAGCACCTGCGCATAAGCCATCACATATTGCTGATCATTCGGGTCAAATTGCGCCGCCGCTTGCAGATGCGGCAACATATCGCTGCCAGCGCGGTATTCGTTTAAGGCATTGGCAAGATTAAAGTGAAATTGCGCGCGTAATTTGGGCTCAAGCTCGGTGGCGCCATCGTGATCATTCAAGGCCAGCATCAGCAACGGCAAACCCTGATCCGCTTGGCCACATTGGCACAGCGCGAGACCAAGATAGTGGCGGATTTGCGCTAATTGCGGAGATGGCGTTTGTAAATGGGTGCGGCCCAATCGATATGCGGCAATAGCGTCTTGCAGCCGACCTTGCTGGTGCGCCCACAAACCTTGTTGCAAGCATTGCGTACCTAGGCGTAGGCTGGTTTGATCTTCTGATTCGGCATCTGGTGCATTCTGTCTCATTTCCTGCGCGGCAAGGCGTCGCTTCTTTTCACCCATAATTTCTTTCTACTCAATCACTTATTGATTTATTGCGCGCGGCGAGCAAATCCGCATTAGCGTTTATGTCCCGGCGAAAAACTCGCTTGAAAATTAGGCCAAACGATGACCCGCAATTCGCCTAAACCCTCGATCCCACCTTCCAGTAAATCGCCTTGTTTCACCACGGCCACCCCTTCCGGGCTACCAGTAAAAATCAAGTCCCCTGCTTGCAGTTCAAAAAAATGGGAAAGCTGTTCTATCGTATCGGGCACGCCCCATAGCAATTTGTCGATATTACTAAACTGCCGCCGCACGCCATTCACATTCAAAAATATATCGCCGTGCGTCATCGGCCCGGTTTCGGCAATCGGGTGGATAGGCCCAATCGGTGCGGAATAATCGAAGCCTTTTGCGGTACACCACGAGCCGCCCAAGCGCCGCGCCTCGATTTGCAGATCGCGCCGCGTCATGTCCAATCCAACCGCAAAACCCCACACATGTTCAATCGCTTGGCTGGCGGGGATGTCGCGTCCGCCCTTACCTATCGCTACCACCAACTCAATTTCATGATGCAAATCATTGGTTTGCGAAGGGTATGGCATTTCGCCTACCGTGCCATGCGCTACTGGCAAGACCGCATCGGCTGGTTTCATAAAGAAAAATGGGGTATCACGGCCCGTGCCACCGGCTTCTATAGCGTATTTCGCATAGTTTCTACCTACACAATAAATTCGATGAACGGGAAAAAATTCATGAGGGCGCCCGGCTATCGGTACGCAAGCGTGAGGTTGAGGAGGAAACGCAAACTGCATAAAGAACTCCAGTTGAACTATGGCCTAGATTATGCCACTGTCCCGCCGTGCTGGTGTGTTGGATGTCATTGC
>JACPVY010000279.1 GCA_016197345.1 Burkholderiales bacterium | reverse complement strand
GGTTTAGGAATGAGGATGATGCGTAACGCAGGCAAGGGTTTCACCCTGATCGAATTATTGATCACGCTGGCGATTTTAGGTTTGCTCGCCAGCCTCGCCTTGCCGGTTGCCCAGATCACGGTGCAACGCAGTCAAGAGCAAGAATTGCGGCTCGCGCTACGCGAAATCCGGCAAGGGATAGATGCGTATAAAAAAGCCAGCGACGATGGCCGCATTCCGAAAGCGGTCGGCGGTTCTGGCTATCCGAAAACGCTAGAAGTGTTAGTGGAAGGTGTGCCCGATCAAAAAGATCCAAAAGGTAGGAAAATTTACTTCATGCGCCGCTTACCACGCGACCCGCTCGCCGCCGAACCAGAGCTAGAAGCGGCGCAAACCTGGGGCAAACGCAGCTATGCCAGCGAAGCTGCCGAGCCGCAAGAAGGCGACGATGTGTATGACGTGTATAGCCTATCGCCCCGCACGGGCTTGAATGGGGTACCGTACAAAAAATGGTGATCGGAATGTCAAAAAAAATCCGTGGTTTCACATTGATAGAATTGCTGGTGGTGCTAGCGATTGTGGCGCTGCTCTCGACGCTAGCATTGCCGCGCTATTTCCAAAGCATAGACACCGCCAAAGAAACCATCCTCGCCGACAACCTACGCGTAACGCGCGAAACCATCGACAAATTCTACGGCGACACCGGGCGCTACCCCGAGACGCTAGACGAGCTCGTCGAAAAGAAATACCTACGCGCCCTGCCCTACGACCCGATTATCGAAAGCAGCACCGCATGGACGATAGAGCCGCCAGACGATGGCAGCAAAGGTGGTGTGTTTAATTTAAAAAGCACAGCGCCGGGGAATAATCGGGAGGGGAAGGCGTTTAATCAGTTGTGATTACCGAATTCTCGAAGGTTTGACCTACACTTTTTTGCGCTTTTTGAGATAGCGCATTATCGCGTATAGAGAAAGCAAGAGAACATACCAAACAAAATATTTAAAAAATCGCTCATTTGAGAATGAAACAATATGTTCTTTCCCTACTACAAATGGGAACCAACAAAACACCGAGTAGATAATAAACTGCGAAACAGGTGAAAAAGTGACCGCATTTTTTGCCGGCTTCATCACCAGAGTATCAACCACGGGATCAGTTTTTCCATAAATAAACCGCAAGCAATACACCGCAAAAATCCCTAGCACACATAAAGCCACCAACGCACACGCTGCAAAAAACGCCACGGTCTGCTCACGAAAAATCCAAGCGCACAATAAAAACACCAATATGCCAACAGCGAGAAGAATTTTTTCTCGTTTTGTGCTTTTGCTGTTAAAAATTCTATGCCAGTCATGCGCAAAACAGAATAACAACGCTGCTAGCCAGAAGAAAACATCGCCAAGATTCATTTCCATTTATTTTACTCAAAATTTTAAAAAAATCACTCTCACCGGATAGCAACTCAGTAGCAAATTGAATGATAAAAAACCAATCCAACAGGAAATTAAAATCACACAGCTTATTCACTAAAAATAAAAACCGCCCATAAAAATCATTTTCAACAAATAAGCTAACAACAAGTTCTTGGCGCCCTATTTTTTGTCACTACTTCTGCTCCACGGCGAAAATAATGAAGACATACCAGATAAAGCAGCCGCCATCTGAATATATTTAAAAAGCAACAAAATTCCTATGCATAACAGAAACACACTCCAAACCGTCAGTATTTTATGCATCAGCGTCGAGGAAAATACCTGGTACGACGCGCAAATGGAAATAACGAAAGAACATGTCACAATTACGCTATAAAAATACCAATAGAATGAATCTCGATATATTTGAGCGAGTCCCGAATGACTTAAATCAATCCATTTTTCAGATATCGCCCACCACCAGCCCAAAATCACTATTAAATTCAAAAAACAAAATATAGTTCTAAAGTTTATTATTTTTTTCATTTACTGAAAATCTCATCATAATTTACTGCCAGACATTTTATTGAATTAGAAATTTATTTTCTCATCGACAATGCTTTGCGCAAGAGGGAGTGACGGGCAACATGTTGCCCGTGCCAAGAAAAACATCCGCATCTTTCGCCTGCACACCAATATGGCTTAATGCTTCTTGTCTTTTGCATCCTCTTCCGGCTCCTCTTCCACCAGCATATTCAGTTCCGTCGGCCCGCTAGCGCTCGTATCGCCTGGCTCTTTGCGCGCGCCGTTGAGTTTGATTTGTAGCCGCAAGCCATTGGCGGAATCGGCATTGCGGATCGCTTCTTCGTAGGCGATATGGCCTTTGTTGAAGAGATCGAACAGCGCTTGATCAAAGGTGCACATGCCCAATTCGCGTGATTTGGTCATGATTTCTTTGATGCCTTGGAAATTGCCCTTCATGATCAAATCGCTAATGGTCGGCGTATTGAGCAAGATTTCAATTGCCGCTTTGCGCCCTTTGCCATCTTCGGTGCGCACCAAACGTTGCGAAATAATCGCGCGTAAATTCGACGATAAATCCATCAACAATTGATTACGTCGCTCTTCTGGGAAGAAGTTGATGATGCGGTCCATCGTTTGGTTAGCGTTGTTCGCATGCAGCGTGCCTAAGCAAAGGTGGCCCGTTTCAGCAAAGGCAATCGCGTGCTCCATGGTTTCGGTATCGCGGATTTCGCCGATCAAAATCACGTCTGGCGCTTGGCGCAGGGTGTTTTTCAAGGCGTTATGCCACGATAAAGTATCCACGCCAACCTCACGGTGGGTGATCAAACAGCCTTTATTTTTGTGGACGTATTCGACCGGATCTTCAACGGTAATGATGTGCCCCGCCGAATTCGCGTTGCGATAATCAATCATCGCCGCTAGCGTGGTCGATTTACCCGACCCGGTGCCGCCCACCACCAGCACCAAACCGCGTTTGGTCATGATGACGTCTTTCAATACTTCCGGCAGTTCGAGTTTTTCAAAATTGGGGATTTCAGAAGCAATGGTACGGATCACCATCGCCGCTTGCTGTTGTTGCACGAAGACGTTGACGCGGAAGCGGCACACGCCCGGCAACGAAATCGCGAAATTGCACTCCATCTCGGCTTCGAATTCATGCTTTTGCTTATCGTTCATCAGCGCTAAGGCCAATTTACGTGTGATGTCGCCCGTTAATCTCTGCTGGCTTAAGGGTTTCATCGCCCCTTGCGATTTCATACTAGGAGGGAAATCCGCCGAAATAAACAAATCTGAACCGCCTGCATGGTGCATTACTTTCAATAATTGATGAATGTAATTGAGCGCTTCTTCCGGGCCAAAAGTGGACATGGCGACCTCATCGGTGACAGGTTAAGGTGATGGCGAGATGCGACAGAAGCGGCGGCGATGTAATGATGTGCCTCCAGTCAATCTGATGCCCGCTAATTGTAGCCTACCAACCATGCAAGAGGCGTGATTTCAGCGCTTAGCGTTGCGCCCGCCATCTGAACCGAGTATCACTTTACCT
>JACPVY010000278.1 GCA_016197345.1 Burkholderiales bacterium | reverse complement strand
TTGCTCGCTTTGATGGAAAACATGCAAGTGAAGGGCATGGTACATATCACCGGCGGTGGCTTGGTGGAAAACGTGCCTCGCGTATTGCAACCGAACTTAACCGCCGTGCTGTCACGCGATAGCTGGACTATGCCACCACTCTTCACTTGGCTGCAACAGCATGGCAACGTGGCGGATGCCGAAATGCACCGCGTCTTTAACTGCGGCATCGGCATGGCGGTGATTGTTTCACCTGAAGATGCAGAAGAAGCGAAAGCGCAATTGCAAGCCGCGGGTGAAACGGTTTATCAAATTGGCGTGATTCGCGAGCGTCAAGGCGATGAAGCGCAGACCTTAGTGGTGTAAGCGTTCTTCATTAGCTTGTAAAAAATAGAGGGTAGGACGAGCGCTGTGCTGCTCGTCACCGCTCGTCGCTTTTTGGGCCAAGTTTTGTCATGCAGAGCTTGGCAACATGTAAGGCACAATCTGCCCGCTACATTTCTTCCCTTTTTTAATCGCCCCTTATGATTTCTGTCGCTCGTCGTTGTGTTGCCTTGGCCGTGCTGTTTTCGTTAGCAGCGTGTTCTCCCAAATATGATTGGCGCGATGTGCATGGCAGTAATTCGCCGTTTGCGGTGACCATGCCGGGCAAACCTAGCGAATACACGCGCCCGGTGCAATTGGATCAGATGAAAGCCAATATGACGATGACGGCCACCCAAGTGGATGGGGCGACGTTTGCCGTTGGCGCGGCCGAATTGCCCGATGCAGCGAAAGCGCAAGCAGCGTTGACCATCATGCAGACCGCGCTAGTCAAAAATATCGATGGCAAGATATCGAAAACGAAAACCATCACCCAAACCACGCCCAAAGATCCTTACCCCTATACCGAAATCGAAGCCGCAGGCATTCAGCAGATTTATGGCAAAACAGCGCCAGTGCTCTTGCTAGGGCGCTTTGTTGCGGTCGATAAACGGGTGTATCAAGTGATCGTCGCTGGAGAAGGTTCGCCCGCCATGCGCGAAGCGGCTGAGACGTTCTTGACTTCATTCAAACCAAACTGAATGCGCACAAAATATCGCTAGCGCCCACTTCTACAGGCCCCCTCATATGAATCCAGCCAGCGGCAGCAAACTGACAGGTTCGCGCGCCGCATTGGTATTTCTATGCTTCGCTAGCGCTTATCTGCTGTCTTATGCCTTACGTAGCGTCAATGCAGTCGTCGGGCCAGTGTTGATGCAGGATTTGCATTTAAGTAATACTGACCTAGGTATCTTGACCGCCGCTTATTTCATCGGTTTTTCTGCGATGCAATTGCCGCTCGGTGTCTGGCTAGACCAATATGGCGCTAGGCGTACGGAAAGTTGTTTGCTGGCCGTTGGCGTCCTTGGTTGCCTGCTTTTTGCCTGGAGCGATAGCTTTGCAGGCTTGTGTCTAGGCCGCACATTGATTGGTGCTGGCGTCTCGTCATGCTTAATGGGGGCCTTCAAAGGATTTCGCCTATGGTACCCGCTGGGTTTGCAAAGCAGCCTCGCGAGCAGCATGATGGTGGCCGGTACCGCTGGTGCCTTGGCCTCCACCGTGCCAGTGACGCTGGCGCTACCACTACTCGGTTGGCGCGGCTTGTTTGTCTTGGTCGCCTTATTGTTAGCCTTGGTTGCGCTAGCACTGTATTTTGGCCTGCAAAAAGTGGAGCAGGAATTTAACGCGGCGAGTAGCTCGGCTGCAACTCTCCAACACCCTAGCAGCGCCCGTCCTGCCAATAGTTTTCTGCACAATATCGCAGGCTATGGCGAGATTTTTCGCCACCCTTATTTTCGTCGGCTAGGCTTGCTTGGCTTTGTCAATCACGGCATTTTCATCGCGCTGCAAACCTTGTGGGCCGGGCCGTGGATGATCAAGGTGCTAGGAAAAACACCGCAGCAAAGCAGTCAAATTTTGTTTGCTTTCAACACTTGTCTATTACTCGGCTATTTGGCTTTGGCGTGGGTCGCGCCGCGCTATATCCGTAGCGGGCGTGCTACTGGCTGGGCTGTGGAGTGGGTGGTCGGCCTAGGCTTAGGTGCCGCGTTGCTGGTGCAAGTAGCGATACTGGCCTTGCCTTTTTCGTGGGCATGGGTGTTATGGCTATTGTTGACGCTTTGCGTCGCGGTCACGGCCTTGATCCAAACTCACCTTAGCTTGACCTTTCCCGAACATTTGGCCGGGCGCGCCAATTCCGCCTATAACTTATTGATTTTTGTCGGTGCCTTTTTTGCGCAAGCTGGTATCGGTTGGTTGATCGACTTTTTTGCTGCCCATCAATTCACTAGCGTGGCCGCGATGCGGGCGGCGCTAGCGGTGTGCGTCTTGCTGCAATTTTTATCGGTATTGCGTTTTGCCTTGCACCCGGCTCGCCCTAGCGTGGCATAATTAAAACGCTTGCAAACTGTCCCTGCTTTAACCTAGAAACGGCGGTTGGACAGGTGAAAGTAGGCCGATTATTTGGTAGATTTGTCTCGATGTCGCAAAGAGAATTTGCCATTTTCATACGGCA
>JACPVY010000277.1 GCA_016197345.1 Burkholderiales bacterium | reverse complement strand
CACCCTTTCCCACAGGTAATGAACAAAAGCCTTAATTTTATCGTCGCGCTCGGCGGTAAAGATGCTTTTGGTCGTGGTACGGCGATTGCGATTGTGAAAGCGCCGCGCGTATTGCCACGCGTCATCCGCATTCCAGATGAACTGTCGCCGAACGGCCTTTCGTTTTGTTTGTTATCTTCTGTCATCCACGCCCATCTCTCTGAACTCTTTAGCGGCCGCGAAGTGCTGTCTTATTCACAGTTCCGGGTGACCCGTGATAGCGATTTGTGGGTAGATGAGGAAGAAGTCAAAAATCTGCGCCAAGCGCTGAAGGGCGAATTGCAAGGCCGTCAATTTGGTGCCGCTGTACGGCTCGAAGTAGCGATCAATTGCCCGCAACACCTTTCTGACTTTTTGCTCGATCAATTTGAACTCGATCCATCTCGACTGTATGCCGTACGTGGCCCGGTGAACTTGGCGCGTTTGTCGGAAATTGTCGATCAAACCAAAATTCCGGCGCTGCGCTTCCCTTCGTTTGCACCCGGCTTTGCGCACAATGGCGGCGACGTTAACATTTTTTCCTTAATGCGCAAGCAAGATGTCTTGATGCACCATCCCTTCCAGTCGTTTCAAACCGTGATCGATTTTGTCCGCGCTGCGGCCGACGATCCGAATGTGGTGGCGATCAAGCAAACCATCTACCGCACGGGTATGAACTCAGATTTGATGGAAAGCTTGATACGTGCCGTCCATCACGGCAAGGAAGTGACGGTCGTGGTGGAATTAAAAGCCCGCTTTGACGAAGAAGCGAACATCAACTGGGCCGATAAATTGGAACATGCTGGCGCGCAAGTCGTGTATGGCGTGGTTGGCATGAAAACCCACGCTAAGCTTGCGCTGGTGATTCGCCGCGAAGACGAGGGGCTGCGCTTTTATTCCCATCTCGGCACAGGCAATTACCATCCTTCTACTACAAAGTTTTATACCGATTTTGGTTTGCTGACCTCGCACCAAGAAATCGGCCAAGAAGTGAATGAAGTTTTTATTCATCTCACCAGCCTGACCAAACCGAAAAAACTGCATCACTTGTGGCTCGCGCCGTTTGCACTACAAAGTGAAGTGATACGGGCGATCCGTAACGAAGCAAAAATCGCGCGCTCAGGCCGCCCCGGTTACATCATCGCCAAACTCAATGCCTTAGTCGATGAATCAGTGATTCGCGCCCTATATGGTGCTTCAAAAGATGGCGTGAAGATTGAGCTGATCGTGCGCGGCGCATGCTCGCTCCGTCCAGGCGTGCCGGGCTTATCGGAAAATATTCGTGTGCGCTCTATCATCGGACGCTTTTTGGAACATAGCCGAATCTACTATTTCCGCAACGATTTGGCGCATGACGTCTATCTGGCTAGCGCCGATTGGATGAGCCGTAACCTATTTCGCCGCATCGAAGTCGCCTTCCCTGTGCTCGATAAAAATTTGAAGCGGCGCGTTATTAACGAAGGGCTCAACCCTTACCTCAAAGACAACTACAACGCATGGGAGCTTGATAGCGAAGGGACATATCACCGGCGCAAACCACGCGGCAAGCAAAAACTCTTTAGCGCACAGCAACATTTGATGGATTTATTAGGCAAACCGAATACGGAATAAGCATGGACTTAATCTTATGGCGACACGCTCACGCGCTCGATACCTTGCCAGATATTGAGCGTGAACTGAGCCCGAAAGGGATAAAGCAAGCACAAAAAATGGCGCGCTGGCTCAATAGCAAATTGCCAGAGAACTGCCGTATTCTCGTTAGCCCCGCAACACGCACGCGCCAGACCGCTGATGCGCTAGAACGCAAATACAAAATCGTCACCGATCTCGCGCCCGATGCGAGTGCATTGCAAGTGTTGCAAGCGGCGAACTGGCCGCAAAGCAAAGAAACCGTGTTAATCGTTGGCCATCAACCGACGCTAGGGCTGGTCGCTGCTAGCTTGTTGCTCGGGCAAGAACAAGCTTTTGAAATCCGCAAGTCCTATGTCTGCTGGATCAGCCAACGCGAGCAAGAAAACCGTGTGCAGACTTTTTTGAAGGCCATGCTCGGCCCGGAAATGGCAAACAAGTAATTCGGCGCACTGATAGAATGGTGGATTCATCGCTTTTTTTCGGGAGTGCGCTTCATGGACATCATCTTTTGGCGACATGCTTTGGTCGAACCGAGCACCTTGCCGGATCTGCAACGGGAATTAAGCGCCGAAGGCCATGCCCAAGCCGCGTACACCGCAGGAGTCTTGAATTCGCATCTACCACAAGACTGTAAAATCTTCGTCAGCCCAGCGCAACGGGCGATCCAAACCGCGAATGCCCTGCAACGCCCTTTTGAAATCGACCCACGCTTAGCTCCTGGGGCCAAGCCACAGACGCTGTTAGATGTTGCGCAATGGCCGAATGGCGAAGGCACCGTCCTCCTAGTGGGCCATGAACCGGCAATCGGGCTCGCCGTCTCAATGGCGATGTTTGGCCACCAAAACGGCGTCGAAGTCAAAAACTCGTGGGCATATTGGATTAGTCAAAAAGAACAAGATGGCGTTTTGAAAGCCTTTTCTAAAGGTCGCATCATTCCACAATAAATCTGCTTCAATTTATCGCATCATTTCAGGTGTGGTGGCGCGGCAAGTACGCCAACCACACCGCTACCGCCTGCTCCCTAATTATTCCCTCGTCATTTTAGTTGCGCTATAAGCAAGTTGCACAAAATACTTGCTTAAAACAAAATTCAATTACCCAACATTTATTTCTTTATTGAAATATCCGCCGCTGTTTATTTTTAAATGTGGATTAATAATAATGATAATAAAAATCGGCATTATCTATTCCCAATCAGAAAATAAATCAACAAACTAACCATCCTATGCTCATCTCGTTATACACCACTCCGTCCTTTGCATTGGATCGGAGTATCGGGCGAGTAACCTCGTGGTAGGGTGCGCACATAGCGTCGGGATGCATATATCCCGCCCTCGCGCACCGAAACTTTGATTTGGGACAATATAGTTTCGTGGCACAATTATTTGCCAACACACATTGCTCCCACGCACGACAGCCTTGGTGCGCGCGGCGCGCATCCTACATCATCATCACATCGAAGAATACGCTTGCAAGGCACAAGCAGCCCCTAGGCCGACGCTACCATTTTCAATATCCTGCCTAAAAAACAATTCTGCTTTTGCAATTTCTAAATTGCACCATTTCTTTTGTTTTAACAGATTTTCATGCTAGCAGGAAATCTCATGCTAAAGAACAAAGAAAATCTAGCATTTAATCAAAAAATCTCAGAAAAATTTCCAATAATGCCGACACTCAAACAATAATTCGGCATAAGATAGTGCTTCAGAACGTAATTGTTCGGTCGTATTAAAGGATTTTGAAATAGAAATATTGCAAATGGCGACAAGAAATTGTTACTTGATGGAATTGCAAATACTGCTAACGCGTGGAGATTTTCGCTAGGCAATAAAAATGCCTTAAAGCAATAGAAATACTACTCGATAGCGCTTTTGCAATACTGGCAAGCATTCTCGCTTCTGCGCAACGTTGGCATCGCGATAGCAATTAACAATCTCTAGCGCCACCTGAGCGACCGGGCCACGCAAAAAATGATACGCGTGGAGGCAATGATGATGATTTCAACCAAGTTACAAGCATTGCGACAATTATTCACGTTGCATGCGCGGGTTGCTATCTTACCTTCAGCAAATGAAGTAGATAGCAATGTCAGTGAAGAACAAAACTTTTTGGCCCATAGATATGCCCAAGCATATCGCCAGAGTTATCAGTCAATTCTCTGGTTAGACGCAAGCAACCCCGCATTGCTACGTCTTTCCTGCCTGCACGCCTGCGCCAATCTTGGTCTGGCAAGCGAACTTGATCCCTGTTTGCAAATTCAGCAATGGCTGCGCCAACAAAGCGACAGTTTGCTGATTATCGAACACGTACGTAGTCCGCAATTGCTTAGCGCCTTTAGTCGGCATGCGCAACATGTGCTCATTTGCAGCCCGTTGCAACGTTGGCCTGCGCGCGCGCCACGTAGCGCCCTGCTCCGCCTACACGGCGAGCCACAGCTCTGCAATGTCCGCCCGGCTGATGCAAATTGGGCGCAAATGGCGCAGCAAATACAGCAATTAGCGCAATTATCGCCAGCGGCGCAAACGATGCTAGCGACCGTGATGCAATTGGCTCCGCTACCCTTGCCCTTGGCGCTATTTAGCGATAGCGAGCACAGCGCGGCCAAAGCCGAATTGAGCCGCAACAAAATCCTCGTTAGCAAACGCTGGCGCGATGAGTTTGACAATCTTTGGCCATGCGTCAGCGTCGCAAAACCTTACTACGATAGCGTTGGCCTCGCCATCTTGGGTGATGCGCAAACTGATGCGATCTTACATTTGCCCACGGCGCAGGAAGATTGCTTGCTACACACGCTCAGCTGTTTGCGCACAAGCCTGACGCATATCGAGCAAGCCAAGCCGTTACGCCGCTTATGGCGTCAGCACATCGATTATTTTCTGGCGCACCAACCTTGCCCCGCGCGCGCTGCGGCGCAACTCCTGTTATTACTGGAAGCGCTATACCAAGATCAACCGAAAACAGCCGAAGTGCTGCTACGCCAAGCCTTGCATTTACTCGAAGACAAGGCCCCAGCACCGAGTGCTGAAAGCTTGCACTGCCGCAATTTGCTTGCACAAAATCTGAAACAGCAAGGCCGCTTGGATGAAGCTCAGGTCTGGCTAGTCGAAAGCCTGCAATTGGCACGCCACAAAGATGGCGAAGAAACCCGCGCGTGCTGCTTCTTACTGTCGAATTTAGCGCGCCTGTTTGCCCAACGTGGTCAACATCTTGCAGCGCTCGAATTAGAGCAACAAGCCTTGCAATTGCTACGCCAACGCCTATCCGATGCCGATCCGCATGTGCAAGCGGTGATGCAAAATCTAGCGCATTCGCTGCAACAAGTGGCGGCAGATGAAAAAAGCCAAAGCCTGTTGCACGAATTAGTGATACTGCACGTGCGCTTATTCGGGGAAGACGATCAACGTAGCCAAGCGCTGATGGATCAATTAGCGGGCAATTTATTTCAACAGCATAAAATTCTGGATGCAGCCTATTGGATGGGGCGGGTGCTCAAGGCGCGTCGCCATTTATATGGCGCCCATCATGTCGAAACCAGTATCGCTGCGTATGAATTAATGTGCCTGCATTGTGAAAGTGAAGATGGTG